>JBASAE010000181.1:0-1665 GCA_049654285.1 Microbacterium sp. | reverse complement strand
CGTGACGGTGGTCAGCGGCCGTACGCCGTGGCGAGGCGCTCCAGTGCCGCGGCGACGGCGGCGCGGGGCGCCGCGATGTTCATCCGCTCGAACCCCTCGCCCTCGGGGCCGAAGATCGCGCCCTCGTTGAAGAACACCAGTGCCTCCCGGGTGTTCCGGCGGCGCAGCTCGCCGGCGTCGTGGCCGAGGCCGCGCAGATCGAGCCACTGCAGATAGGTGCCCTCCAGGTCGAAGACCCGCACCTCGGGCATGCGCTCGGCGAGGAAGTCGCGCACCAGGCGGTGGTTCGCCTCGACCAGCCCGATGAGGCCGGCGAGCCACCCTTCCGCCTCGTCGTACGCCAGACGACAGGCCTCGTACCCCAGCGTGGTGATCGCCGAGAACCCGGTCAGCGCCTGCTCGGCCCGGTACGCCTCGCGCAGGGCGTCGTCGGTGATGACGATGTTGCTGAGCCCCATCCCCGCCAGGTTGAAGGTCTTGCTCGGCGCCGTGCACACGACGGTGCGCGCGGCGACCTCGGGCCCGAGGGTCGACAGCACGGTGTGCGTGCTGCCGGGCAGGATCAGGTCGAAGTGGATCTCGTCGCTGATCACGATCAGGTCGTTCTCGATCGCGATGCGGGCGACCGCCTCGAGCTCGTCCCGCTCCCAGACCCGGCCGGTCGGGTTGTGCGGGCTGCAGAACACCAGCAGCCGGTTCCGCGGATCCTTCGCCTTCTCGGCGAGGTCGTCGAGGTCGAGCCGCCAGCGGCCGTCGCGCAGCACCAGGGGGTTGCGGACCACCGTGCGGCCGTTCTGCTCGATGGCGCGGTAGAACGGGTAGTACGCCGGGGTCTGCACGATCACGCCGTCGCCGGGCTCGGTGTACGCACGCACCGCCGTGTACAGCGCGGGGACCACGCCCGGGGTCGGGGTGACGTGCGCCCGGTCGACCGTCCAGCCGTGCCGGCGCCGGAACCAGCCGGTCACCGACTCCCAGTAGGCATCGGTCGGCACGGTGTAGCCCAGCACCGCGGTGCGCAAGTACTCGCGCAGCCCCTCGGCGATCTCCGGGGCCGTCGCGAGGTCGAGGTCGGCGACCGAGAACGGCGCGATCCCGGCGGGCACGTCGGGGTTCGCCGCCCGCATCGCCTCCCACTTGGACGCCCCGGTGCCGGTGCGGTCGATGACGGTCTCGAAGTCGTAGGCCATGCGTCGAGTCTGGCACGTCGCCAGGTCTCGCGAATGTCCGGGCCGGATGCGAGACTCGGATCATGCGATTCATCATCCGCGTCATCGTGAACGCCTTCGCGATCTGGGTGGTCACCCTCATCCCGCTGCTGCAGGTCTCGGTGACCGCGTTCGCACCGGGCGAGACGCTGCAGCTCGTGCTGACGCTGCTCGCGATCGGGGCGATCTTCGCACTGGTCAACACGATTGTCGGCACAGTGGTGAAGATCATCGCGATCCCGCTGTACATCCTCACCCTCGGGCTGATCGGGTTCGTCATCAACGGCTTCCTGCTGTGGCTGACCGCGTGGATCACGCACTCCTTCGGCTGGGGCCTCACGGTCGGGTCGTTCTGGTGGGGCGTCGTCGCCGCGATCGTCATCTCGATCATCAACGCGGTCTTCGGCGGCATCCTCCGCCCGCAGGAGAAGAAGGCCTCACGCCGTCGCTGACCTGC
>JBASAE010000180.1:0-1908 GCA_049654285.1 Microbacterium sp. | reverse complement strand
CCCTCTGGTCGCCCCGTCGTCGACGGCGGAGAGGGAAGCCGGGCGCACGACGGAGGCGGGAAGCAGCCGAGGGGCCGCCGCCTTCTGTTCGGCGTGGTCGCCGCGGTGTGCGTGCTCCTGATCGGATTCGGGATCGGCTGGTTCGCGTTCGCCCGTGAGGCCGCTCCCGGGATGAACGCCGAGCAGCGCGAGGCGTGGGCCGCGATCGAGGCCCTGGGCAAGTTCGACTCCGGATCGGTGAAGCTGCTGGGCGGGAGGTACGGCGTGAGCGTCTGGCACACCCTCAGAGCGGACGGGAAGTATGAGTGCCTGCTGCTGACGGTGGACGGGCAGCCGGTGGCGGTGGGCGACTTCGTCATCCAGGATCAGCAGGGCGGATGCCAGCCGGTGGATCGGGAGGACGCGGACATGTTCGGCAACGCCCTCTACGGTCACATCTCGCTGCCCGATGAGGAGGCGACGCTCGTCCAGGCGTCCGTCCAGAAGGACATCCGGGGCGTCGAAGTCGTGCTGATCGGCAAGTACACCCCGGGGAGCTACGACTGGCGGTCGCAGTACACCGAGGACGAGCTGGCGATGGCCGACGTTCTGGTGGACCAGGGTTTTGAGGGGCAGTCTCTGCAGATCATCGGCTACGACGGCGATCTGCCGATCTGGTTGACGCAGTCCCCGGGGACTTGCGCGTTCCTCGTGGACATGAACGAGGGCCTCAACGGGGGTGGGGTCACCCGGAGGTTCTGCGGGACACCGGCCGTCGGACAGCCGTTGCAGATCACCGGTCCGGACGGCACCCGGTACGACATCGAATTCGGCCGGCGCGGTCCGCAGCTCACGATCGTCCGAGGGGTCCCTTTCTCGCTGACCTGCGTGAACAGCGAGACGGGAGACGCGGTGGAGTGCCAGACGAGGGACGAGTGATCAGACCCGGTCAGCGAGGATCGCGACCCGTCCGGCCGTGGTGCGGGTGAGGATGAGCGTGGCCTCGGCGTCTCCGCGCAGGGTGAGCCTCTTGCGGAAGGCGGCAGGGTCGACGTCCATGCCGCGCTTCTTGATCTCAAGTCGGCCGATGCCGTGCGCGCGCAGGGCGGCGTTGATCGCCTTCGGGTGCGCGGCCATCGTCTCGCGCACCCGGAACGACTGCACGAATGGGCTGGTCAGCGCGTAATCTCCGGTGAGGTAGGCGATTCTGTCGTCGATCATGCCGGCGTCGAGCATCCGCGCGACGTCTCCGATCAGGCGGGCGCGGATGACGGCGCCGTCCGGTTCGTGCAGGAACGCGCCGAGCTCGCGCACCGGCTCATCCTCGGCGTCGGCGCCGGCGGTCAGCTCGTGCGCCTGATCGCCGCGGATGGCGAGCGCCGCCCGGCGCACGCCCGTGCGGGCGAGGACGCCGCTCCACAGCACGAGTTCGACCACGCTGCCGTCGGCGCTGACCCACTGCGCCTCTAGGTCATCGGGGATCAGGTCGCGGTCCAGGCCGGGGCCGAGTTTGATCCCGGCGGAGACGCGGGTCGCGAGCGCGAAGCACCAGTCCAGCGCGGGGGACCAGTCCGATGCCGCCGTGCGGCGGGTCTCGGCGTGCCCGGCCGTGCGCCGGGCCGGATCGAGCCAGACCGCGGACGTCGTGTCCTTCAGGCCGGATGCGGTTCCAGAGGGCGCCTCGGGCAGATCCGTCCCGTGTTCTCGCAGGCGTCCGGGAATCGTCGGGGCGTGCTGCTCCGCGGTGCCGTGTGAGACCGTGACCGCATCCCCGAACGGGGCCAGGTTGTAGGCGGCGATGGCGGCGGTCACCTCGTCGGCGTCCACCGCGTGCACGTCCAGCCCGGCGGCGGCGAAGGCCAGTGCGTCGCCGCCGATGCCGCAGCCGAGGTCGGACACGTGCGCGACGCCCGCCGCGCGCATCCGCAC
>JBASAE010000179.1:0-2856 GCA_049654285.1 Microbacterium sp. | reverse complement strand
CCGCCTTCTGCAGGCTGGGCGGGACGAGGCGCGCCCTGAGCGTCGAAGAGCACCGGATGCCGGGACGAACGGCGACCGAGTGTGGACGCCGGGGCACGACGGCGTCCCGCCGCTCCGCCACCGGCGGAACGCTTCAGGTCGCCTTTTCCCCCGTTCTCCGGGCATCCGGCCCGCTCAGCTCGCCCGTTGCGCCGCCTTCCGTAGGTTGGGCGGGACAAGGCGCGACCTGAGCGCCGAAGAGCACCGGATGCCGGGATGAACAGCGACCCGGGCGTGGACGCGCGGACAGGACGGCGTCCCGCCACCCGCTGAACGCCTCAGGCCGCTCTTCCCCCCTGTTCTCCGGGCATCCCACCCGCTCAGGTCGCCCTTCGTCCCGCTCTTCCGCGGGTTTGGCAGGATGAGGCCTGACCTGAGCGCCGAAGCGCACCGGATGCCTGGATGCGGCGGACGGGCTCAGGACGCCGGGATGACGACGTTCAGCGGGGGCTCGCCGGCCCGCATGCGATCGATCTGCGTGCGCACCAGCCCGGCGATGCGCGGGTTCATCGCGGTGGATGCGCCGCCGACGTGCGGGCTGATCACCAGGTTCGGCGCGGTCCAGAGCGGATGGCCGGCGGGCAGCGGCTCCTGTTCGAAGACGTCGAGGGCTGCGCGCAGCCGGCCGGCGCGGAGCTCGGTGTCCAAGGCGTCCGAGTCGATCAGCGAACCGCGGCCGACGTTCACGAGCAGGGCGCCGTCGGCCAGGCGCGAGAGCAGCTCGGCGTCGAAGAAGTGCTGGGTCTCCTCGCCGCCGGGCAGCGAGAGCACCACGATCTCGGCATCCGGCAGCAGTGCGGGCAGCTCATCGAGGCTGTGCACCGCGACGTCGCCCAGGCCGTCGACCCGTTCCGTGCGTGCGCTGCGGGCGACGATGGTCATCCCGACCTCGAACGGTGCCAGACGCCGGGCGACCGCCTTGCCCACCCCGCCGAAGCCGATCAGCAGCACACGCCGGTCGGCCAGGCTCTCGGCGAACACCGGTGCCCACTCGCCGCGCTGCTGTGCGAGGACGAACCGGGGGAACTGCCGCTGCGCGACGAGCGTCAGCGCGATGGCCAGCTCGGCCGTCGAGGTCTCGTGCACGCTCGCGGCGTTGGCGAAGGGCATCCCGGACGGCAGCTTCTCGGCGACGCCGTCGTAGCCGATCGACTGGCTCTGCACCAGGCGCACCGTGAGGCCGCGCAGCGCTTCGAGCGCGCTGGTCGCACCCATGTACGGCGGGACCGTGATGTCGAGATGGTCGGCGGGGGCGGGCGTCTTGTAGTCCCAGACGTGCACCTCGACGCCCTCGGGCGGGGTCCCGAGGTTCTCGGCGAGGCGGGCGGTGGGCACGGTGACGACGAGCGGGGTGGGCATACATCGACCTTAGGGTGCGTCGCGAGAGTGAGGTTCATCAGCTTCGATTCCGGAGGCGGTGTCGAACCTTCGGGCGGGGGTCGACGACCTAGGGAACGGCGAGACCGGGGTGGCAGATCGGCGAGCAACGGGTGATGAAAACGGCGAACGGTTCACTATTCTTGCGATCACCGCCGTCCCGATGGATGCCCTGTGGAGGCGATGACCGACTTCCGCTTGCAGGTGAGATTCCGTTTGCGGAGTGACAGACGGCGGAGTCGCCTGTATGTGAGCCCTCCCCCTGCACGTGGAGGCCGAGAGGTTCATCCCCGTCGCGTCCGTACCGCCCCGGCGAGCTGCTCGATGGCGGCGACGGTGGCCTCCCAGCCCATGCAGGCGTCCGTGATGCTCTGGCCGCGCACCAGCCCGCCAGCGCCTGCGGCCACGTCGTGGCGCTGCGCGCCGGCGACGAGGTTGCTCTCCAGCATCACCCCGGCGATCGCATCGCCGCCTTCGGCGATCTGCGTGGCCAGCTCGGCGGCCACCTCGGCCTGGCGCAGGTGGTCCTTGCCGCTGTTGCCGTGGCTGGCGTCGACGATCAGCCTGCTGCCCAGACCCGCCGCGGCGAGCCTCTCCGAGGCGCGCCGCACATGCTCGGCGCCGTGGTTCGGGCCGTCTGCGCCGCCGCGCAGGATGACCGTGGTGTCGGGGTTCCCCGTGGTCGCGACCAGGCTCGCGCGCCCGTCCGCGCCGATCCCGAGGAAGGCCTGCGGCGCCGAGGCGGCGGCCGCGGCGTCCAGCGCCACCTGGAGTCCGCCGTCGGTGCCGTTCTTGAAGCCGATCGGCATCGACAGGCCGGATGCCAGCTGGCGGTGGATCTGGCTCTCGGTGGTGCGTGCGCCGATCGCGCCCCAGGTGATCAGATCAGCGGTGTACTGCGGGCTGATCGGCTCAAGGAACTCCGTCGCGCAGGTCATGCCGAGCGCGGTGACATCGCGCAGGAAGCCCCGCGCCAGGCGCAGCCCGGTCTCGATGTCGTGGCTGCCGTCGAGGTGCGGGTCGTTGATCAGGCCCTTCCAGCCCACCGTCGTGCGCGGCTTCTCGAAGTAGGTGCGCATGACGATCAGCAGGTCGTCGCGGTGCAGATCCGCGGTGCGTGCGAGGCGCGCGGCGTACTCCAGCCCGGCGTCCGGATCGTGGATCGAGCAGGGGCCGACCACGAGCAGCAGACGGTCGTCCGCGCCGTTCATGATCGCGCGCACCTCATCGCGGGTGCGGGCGACGAGGGCGGCGTGCTCCTCTCCGATCGGATG
Organism: Microbacterium sp.; assembly: GCA_049654285.1. Taxonomy (GTDB): domain Bacteria; phylum Actinomycetota; class Actinomycetes; order Actinomycetales; family Microbacteriaceae; genus Microbacterium. The sequence continues at coordinate 166 of JBASAE010000179.1, read as the reverse complement.
CTCGGCGGCGATGTCGGCGGGGGAGGGCAGCGCGGTGAAGCCGGTGACGTGCAGGTCGGCGGTGCTGTCGGGAGCGGTCGCGGTGTCGGTCATAGGTCCTGTCCTCTCGGGAGGCGGACCCGGGAGCCCGCCGGAAACGGCGAAGGGCAGAGCGGATGCTCTGCCC
>JBASAE010000178.1:0-3775 GCA_049654285.1 Microbacterium sp. | reverse complement strand
GGATTCATGCACGCATCGAGCGGGCTCTCCGGGCCGGCGCTCGCCGCCTACGCGATGGGCGACGACTGGCCGCAGCGGCGCTTCGCCGCCAGTGCGCAGGTCGTCTTCCTCGGCTACGGGCTGTTCTCGGTGGCGCTCCGCGGCCTGCCGCAGGCCGAGGCCCCGGAGCTGGTCCTGCTCGGCGTCTGCACCGCGGCCGGGATGCTGCTCGGCTCCTGGCTCTCCCGTCGGGTCCCGGTCGCCCTCGCCCGCCAGGTCATGCTGCTGTGCGCCTGGGCCGGAACCATCGTCGTCCTCGGCCGCGGAATCGTCGCGCTGTCCGTCTGAGCGTCGGGCCACCCGGCACCCGCCCTCTTCGGAACCCAGTCCCATCCCGATAGGATCTGCGTACCGGGCACCCGACCGGGCACGACGACGTGCGGGAGAGACATGATGAAGTATGCCGTCATCGGCGCCGGCCCCTCCGGCCTCGCCGCGGCGAGAGCGCTGCAGAGGCTGGGCATCCCCGTCGACGGGTATGAGGCCTCGCACGACGTCGGCGGGCTGTGGGACATCACCAACCCGCGCAGCACGATGTACGAGTCGGCGCACCTGATCTCCTCGCGCACCACGACGGAGTTCGCCGAGCTCCCGATGAACACGACAGCCGACTACCCCGGCCACCGCGTGCTCAAGGAGTACTTCGACGACTACGCCGATCGGTTCGGGCTGCGCGGGCTGTTCCGGTTCGACACCCGGGTGGAGCGCCTCGAGCCGGCCTCAGGCGGCGGATGGCTGCTGCATCCCTCCGGCCTGTCCGCACAGCACTACGACGGCGTCATCCTCGCCAACGGCACGCTCGCCGAGCCGAACGTGCCCTCGTTCGCCGGCGAGTTCGCCGGCGAGATCCTGCACACCTCGCAGTACAAGAGCGCTGCGCAGCTCGACGGGTGCCGGGTGCTCATCATCGGCGCGGGCAACTCCGGCTGCGACATCGCCGTCGACGCGGTGCACCACGCGGCATCCGTCGACATGAGCGTGCGTCGAGGCTACTACTTCGTGCCGCGCTACCTGTTCGGCAGGCCGAGCGACCTGCTGAACCAGGGCCGCCCGCTGCCGGCCCGCCTCAAGCAGGCGATCGACGAGCGGGTGCTGCGGGCCTTCACCGGAGATCCCGTACGGTTCGGGTTCCCGAAGCCGGACTACCGGATCTACGAGTCGCACCCGATCGTGAACACCCTGATCCTGAACCATCTCGGTCAGGGCGATCTGCGCATCCGCGCGGACGTCGACCGCTTCGACGGCGACACGGTCCGCTTCCGCGACGGCTCCGCGACCGACTACGACCTGATCCTCCTCGCCACCGGCTACGCCCTCGACTACCCCTTCGTCGACCGCGAGCACCTGCACTGGCGCGGCGCCTCGCCCCAGCTCTTCCTGAACGTCTTCCCGCCGTCGTTCAACGGCCTGTACGTGATGGGCATGATCGAGGCGTCCGGGATCGGCTGGCAGGGCCGCTACGAGCAGGCCGAGCTCATCGCCGCCTACCTCGCCGCGCTCGCACACGACCCGGCCGCCGCTCAGAGGTTCCGTGACCGGGTGACCGGCGCGCCCTGGCCCGACCTCACCGGCGGCTACCGCTACCTGGGGCTGGACCGCATGTCGTACTACGTGAACAAGCACGCCTACCGCAGCGCGGTCCGCTCCGAGAAGGCGCTGCTGCAGAAGAGCGGACGGGAGACGGCATGAACATCGACGACGTCGCACTGAACTTCACCCCCGGCACGCTGATGATCCTCAACGTCGTGCTGGGGCTGATCATGTTCGGCATCGCCCTGGACACGAGGCCCGCGGACTTCCGGGTCGTCGCGAAGCATCCGAAACCGTTCGTGATCGCGATCCTCGCCCAGCTGCTCCTGCTGCCGATCGTCACGTTCCTGCTCACCCTGGTCCTGCCGGTGACCCCGTCGATGGCGCTCGGGATGATCCTGGTGGCCTGCTGCCCGCCCGGCAACATCTCGCAGGTGCTCACGCACCGCTCGGGTGGCAACGTCGCGCTGTCGGTGTCGCTGACCGCGGTCGGCAACCTCATCTACATCGTGGCCATGCCGCTGAGCATCGCGTTCTGGGGGTCCCTGCACCCGAAGGCCCGCACGCTGCTGCACGCCGTCGAGCTGAACCCCTGGCAGATGCTGCTGGAGATCGTGCTGATCATCGGTCTTCCGTTCGCGGTCGGCCTGCTGCTGCGGGCGAAGGCCCCACGGTTCGCCGTGCGGGTGCAGCCGTTCGTGCGCTGGTTCAGCCTGATCGCCCTGCTCGGCTTCATCGTCGGCGCGCTCGTCGGCAACTGGACCGTGTTCATCAGCGTGCTGGGCACGGTGCTGCTCGTGGTCGCCGCGCACGACGCGGTCGCCCTCGGCCTGGGCTACGGCACCGCGGTGGTCGGCGGACTCGGCACCCGAGAGCGCAAGGCGATGACGTTCGAGGTCGGCATCCGCAACGCCGGGCTCGGGCTGGGGCTGGTGTTCGCGTTCTTCGGCGGTCTGGGCGGCATGGCCGTCGTGGCCGGCTGGTGGGGCGTGTGGGACATCATCGCCGGTCTCGTGGTCGCGACGCTCTGGGCGGCGCACACGAAGCGTCGGACGGGATCGGCTACCGGCGACGCGACCCGGCACGCCGCACCGGACGCGGATGCCGCCCCCACCCCTGCCGGGGAGCCGGCATGACCCGCGTCCTCGTCACCGGCGGATCGGGTTTCCTCGGCTCGCACGTCACCCGACGGCTCACCGGACATCCTGCCGTCGAGCTGGTGGTCAGCGGCGACCTCCGCGAGCCGGATGCCCCCGGCGTCGTCTCCGAGCGGTTCGACGTGACCGATGGCGCGTCCCTCGCCCCGGCGCTGGAGAAGCACCGGATCGACACGGTCGTGCACCTGGCGGCGATCGTGAACCCCGGGCGCGACGTCGCGCTGGAGCGCCGCGTCGACGTGGACGGCAGCGCGAACGTGCTCGCGGCCTGCGTCGACGCGGGAGTGCGGCGCCTCGTGGTGTCCAGCTCAGGAGCCGCATACGGGTACCACGCGGACAACCCGGACTGGATCTCCGAGGACCAGCCGCTGCGCGGCAACGACGCATTCCCGTACTCACGGCACAAGCGTCTCGTCGAGGAGATGCTCGCCACCGCACGCCGCACGCATCCGGGGCTCGAACAGGTGGTGTTCCGCATCGGCACGATCCTCGGCCCCACCGTGCACAACCAGATCACCGCCCTGTGGGACGGGAAGCGCATCCTGCGGATCGCCGGCTCCGACTCGCCCTTCGTCTTCGTCTGGGTCGACGACGTCGCATCCGCCATGGTGCGCGCCGCGACCGACGGGCCGCCCGGGATCTACAACGTCGCGGGATCCGGCCGGATGACCGTGCCCGAGATCGCGCAGCGGCTCGGCAAGCCGATGCTCACGATCCCGGCACCCGCCCTGGCCATGGCACTGCGCATCGGTCGGACGCTGCGCCTGACCGAGCACGGTCCCGAGAAGGTGCCTTTCCTGCGCTACCGCCCCGTGCTCACGAACCGGCGCCTCGTCCACGACTTCGGCTATGCCCCCGCCCTGACCACGCACGAGGCCTTCGAGGAGTACCTGCGCACCCATCCGGGCGTCGCGCGGCGCTGATCGTCCGTCGTTCGAGGGGGACGGCGCTCAGGCGTCGAAGCCCTCGGCGATGATCTCGACGAGCTCCTCGCGCTCCTCGACGGGGAGGAAGGCGCCGGAGGCGGCGTTGAACTGGAAGGACTCGAG
>JBASAE010000177.1:0-1780 GCA_049654285.1 Microbacterium sp. | reverse complement strand
GGTACCCCCATGACGAGCTCGATCGGCTCTGGCAGACCGTGCTGCTGCACGAGTTCCACGACATCCTGCCCGGCACATCGATCGCCTGGGTGCATCGCGAGGCGGTCTCGGTGCTCAGCGGCGTGCTGTCGGATGCCGAGGAGCTGTCCGCCACGGCACGCGCGGCTCTCGCCGGCGAGGGCGATCGGATGCTGGAGTTCACCCCGACCTCGGTCGGAAGCGGGCGCGCACTCGGCGCGGCGTTCGCCGACGCCGCACCGACGGATGCGGCCACGCTCGGGGAGACGGCCCAGGGCTTCGTCCTGGAGAACGATCTCGTCGCCATCCAGGTCTCGAGGAACGGCCTGATCGTCTCGGCGATCGACAAGGCCACCGGCCGTGAGACGATCCCCGCCGGGAAGCCGGCGAACCTGTTCCAGCTGCACCAGGACTTCCCGAACATGTGGGACGCCTGGGACATCGACCGCTACTACAAGAACCGGGTGGAGGACCTCACCGAGGTCACCGCGATCGAGGCGTCCGTGATCGACGGCGCCGCCGTCGTGACCGTGCGACGCGCCTTCTCGGAGTCGACGCTGACGCAGACGATCGTCCTGCGGCCCGGATCCCGCACCGTCCTCCTGCGCAACGACATCGACTGGCAGGAGACCGACAAGCTCCTCAAGCTCGCGTTCCCTCTCGACCTGTTCGCGCGGGAGACGCTGGCCGAGACCCAGTACGGCTTCCAGCGCCGGGTCACGCACGTGAACACCAGCTGGGAGGCGGCGAAGTTCGAGACCTCGATGCACCGCTTCGTGCTCGCGCAGGAGGACGACGGGTTCGGCGTCGCACTGGTGAACGACTCGATCTACGGCTACGACACGGCGCGCGACGTCTCCGGCGACGACGTCACCACGACGATCCGCCTGTCGCTGCTGCGCGCACCGCGCTTCCCCGATCCGGAGACGGATCACGGCCGTCACGAGATCGAGGTCGGCCTGGTGATCGGCGCGGATGCCGCGATCGCGACCGCCGAGGGCATCCGGCTGAACGCTCCGGCGACGATCGTGCGCGGAGCGGACGAGGTCGATCCGCTGGTCTCGGTCACGGGCGCCGGCATCGTGGTCTCGTCGGTGAAGCTGGCCGACGACCGCTCGGGGGATGCGATCGTGCGCGTCTACGAGTCGCTCGGACGCCGAGCCAGGGGCGTGCTGGAGGTGGCGTTCCCGCACTCCGGCATCCGCGAGGTCAGCCTCATCGAGGACGACCTCGACACCCCTCGCACCGGTCCCGAACTGTCCCTGCGCCCCTTCGAGGTCCGCACCCTCCGCATCGCACGGGATTGAGGGGGCTGAGCATCCTCGCGACGCCGCTGATCCGAGGAGGGGACGGGCCGCGGGCGGGTCAGACGGGCGCGACGTGCCGGGTCGCCCGCAGCCCGAGCACGATCGCGACGACGCCGAGGAACATCACTCCGACGCCGGGCAGCTCGAAGAGCATGCGGCTCACGACGTTCGCGGCTCCGCCCTGCCGGATCGATGCCATGAACAGCAGATTCGACGCCCATCCAGCGATCACGGACGCGGCGAGCACCCAGGACGGCGCCCAGCTCCACGGGCGCGGCAGCGCGCCCGCGAGCCCGATCAGGATGACGGCCAGCACCGTCAACACGAAGACGACGCCCAGATAGGGAAGGACGATGCTGTTCCAGGAGTCCTCCTCCGTGTAGGGGTTCTGCGGGTCCTTCGGCACGAGACCGGAGACGAATCGCGACGCCGGCGGACTCGCCAGGACGAGCTGC
>JBASAE010000176.1:0-5623 GCA_049654285.1 Microbacterium sp. | reverse complement strand
CCGCCCTCGCGGTGCACCCCGCCGGCCTCGGCCCGGTGCGCACGACCGGGCACGCGGGCAGGCCCTGAGGGCTATCGGGCGATCGTCCTGCTGTCGATCGAGTCGAAGAGCGCCTCCTCGGCGTGGTTCAGGGCCATGCGCACCGCACCGAGCGCGGAGGAGCGGTCGCCGAGCAGCGAGCACACCACCCGCGGCGGGAAGGCCGTCTCCTCCGGCATCCGCCGGTCGATCGGCTGCCGGATGGCCTCGCCGGCCGCACTGATGCCGCCTCCGATGATGACGAGCTCGGGATTGATCGTCACGATGACGGGTGCGATGCCGGTGACGAGTCGCCGGGTGAACCGTTCGATGCGCTCGGCGGCCTCGTCGTCTCCGAGCTTGGCCCGCTCGAAGACGTCCTGCACGGCATCGCCGTGCTGCTCGAAGGGCACCTCGGCGCCGACCAGCTCCTCGAACGCGCCGTCCCAGGGCAGGCTCCGCCAGAGTCCGATCTCGCCGGCCGCGCCGTCGCGGCCTCGATGCGGGTGCCCTCCGATGAGCAGGCCGGTGCCGATCCTCCGCCCCACGTGCACGTAGACGACGTCGTCGGCGTGTCTGCCGGCGCCGCACCAGTGCTCGGCGACCGCGGCCAGCTGCATGTCGTTGTGGACGTGGGCGTCGAACCCGAACACGTCCCGCATGTGGGTGCGCATGTCGACGCCCTCCCATTCCGGGATCGCCGGGGCGTAGGTGACCCGGCCGTCGCGGTTCACCACGCCCGGTGTCGCGATGACGACGCTCTCGATGTCGTCGGGCTCCAGGGACACCTCGCGCAGGGCGGCCTCGATGGTCTCGTCCAGCTGGCTCAGGCGGCGCTGGAACGTCCAGGTCGGCTGCACCTCGCACCGGTGCTCGGCCACGATGTTCCCCGCGAGGTCCGACACCAGGACCAGCGCCTTGTGGGCGCCCATGTCGATGCCGATCACGTGGTCCGCATCCGGCCGCAGCCGATAGGCGTGGGCGGGGCGTCCGGTGCGCGCGCTGCCTTCGACGGGGGCGTCGACCGTGCTCAGCCAGCCGGCCGAGGCCAGCTCCTGCACGGCGAGCTGAGCCGTCGGGCGGGACAGGCCGGTGCGGTGCGCGACCTCGCTGACGGTGAAGACGCCGCCGCCGAGGAAGGCGTGCAGGGTCAGCTGGAGATTGCTGCTGCGCTGGGGTCTGCGCGCCTTCCCGGGCTGCACGTCGACAGGCTGGGTCATCGTCACCTCATTCCGTTGACCATTCTGACGGTACTCGCCGCCGAGCGGGCACGGCGATGACGAGCAGGCTCAGCAGGCCCATCGCGGTGCAGACCGCCATGACCCCGCTCACGGCGGGCAGCTCGCCGCCGCCGAAGGCGGACGGGATGATCGACGCGACAGCGCCGAAGAGCAGGGAGAGCGAGCTGAGCAGCGATGCGGCGGAGCCCGCGACCGGGCCGTGCGGCGCGAGCGCGAGGCTCTGCAGACCGGGGTTGATCGCCCCGAGCATCCCCGTGAACGAGCACAGCAGCACGACGACGATCGCGAGCCCCGCCCCGACGGCGGAGGCCAGCGCCAGCGATGCGGTGAGCACCGCGACCCCGCCGGCGCAGATGAGCAGGACGGTCATCGGATTCGTCCGCCGTGCCGCGAGCGCGCCGATCTGCGTCCCGGCCAGCATGCAGACCGCGTGGGCGGCGAACACCGCCGCGTACTGGTGCTGGGAGAGGCCGAAGCGCTGCTGGAAGACGATCGAGGACGAGGCGAGGTAGGCGTACTGCGCCGCCCAGATGAAGCCCCCGGCGAAGGCGAGCCCCAGGAATCCGCGGTCGTGCGTCAGCCGCCGAAGGGTCGCCGGAAGCGTGCTCGCGCGACGGAGATGCACGGCGAGCGTCTCCGGAAGGATGAGCGCGGTCGCCACGAGCAGCGCCGCGGCGTAGGCGGCGAGCGAGACGAACAGCAGATGCCAGTCCATGATGCTCAGCAGCGCGGCCCCGATGGTCGGTCCCAGCGCGATCGCGATGCCGCTGATGACGGCGAGGGCGGCGAGGACCCGGATCATCCGCACGCCCGTGTACAGGTCCCGCACGCAGGCGAGGATCGCGGCGGAGACGGCGGCCGCCGCGACGCCCTGCAGGAACCGTCCGGCGACCAGCGTCGGCACCGAGGCCGCGCTCGCGCACAGCACCGACCCCGCGACGTGCAGGGCCGCAGCCAGCAGGAGAAGGGGCCGACGGCCGATGCGATCGCTGAGCGATCCGCCCAGGACGGCCCCGACGAGCATCCCGAGCATCGCGGCGCTGAAGGTGGACTGCAGGTCGAAGTCCGAGGCGTTCAGCTCCGCGGCGATCAGGGGGAAGGCGGGGAGGTAGAGGTCTATCGTCATGGTGCCGAGGGTCTGCAGCAGACCCAGCAGCACGATCACTCCGCGGGTTCCGGGTCCGGTCATCGCTGTCGCACCGCACGCAGCAGGACGCCCTGCTCGGGCTGGATCTGCGGGAACGGCAGGCCGATGACGCCGAGCGCCTTCCCCGTCATGACGATGCCGTCCTGCCACCAGGGCACGCCGTCGCCGCGGATGTCCGGAACGGGCCCGAGCACCTCCACCCGGTAGCGCGCGTCGACGTCGAGGCCGGGGAGGGGGATGCGTGCGCCGGGTGCCTCGATGCCCCGGGACATGCAGACGACGCTGAAGATCGCGTCCTCGGCGATGGCCCCGGTGACCCAGAGGGCGTCCTCGTCGTCCGCACGGCGGACCATGCGGCCGGTCGCGACGAGGTGACGGACCTCCTTCAGGATCGTGATCCACCCCGCGACGGCGTCCCGCTCCCCGGCCGTGAGCGCGGTGAGGTCGAGTTCCAGGCCGCTGTGCGCGAACACCGAGGTGAGCGCACGGAAGTCGAGGGTGTGCACCCGGCCGGTGGTGTGGGCGCGCTCGTCGCCGATGTGGCTGCCGATGAGCTCGGGGGGGAGGAGCAGCGAGGTCCAGCGCTGGATCCGCTGACGCTCGAGCGGGTCGATGGTGTCCGATGCCCAGACCCGGTCGGCGTGGGCGAGCACGCCGAGGTCGACCCGCGCCCCGCCCGATGAGCAGGACTCGATCTCCAGGTCGGGGAACCGCGTCTTCAGATCGGCCATCAGCCGATACGCCGCGAGGGTCTGCGCGCGGACGGCCGGAGCGCCTCGGCCGTCGCCGGCCTCGATGAGATCGCGGTTGTGGTCCCACTTCAGATAGGAGATGCCGTTCTCGGCGATGAGCGCCTCGAGGGCGTCGCGGACGTGTGCGAAGCAGTCCGGCGCGGACAGGTTCAGCGCCTGCTGATGGCGCGACTCCGGGGGCAGGCCGGCACCGGCCCGCAGGATCCACTCGGGATGCGCGCGGGCGAGGTCGGAGTCCGGGTTGATCATCTCGGGCTCGACCCAGATGCCGAACTCCATGCCGAGCCGGTGCACGTGCTCGATGAGCGGACGCAGTCCCTCGGGCCAGACCTCGGTGCTCACGACCCAGTCGCCGAGGCCGCGGGTGGGGTCCCTGCGACCGCCGAACCAGCCGTCGTCGAGCACGAACCTCTCGACGCCGACCTCCGCGGCGGCGGTGGCGAGGGCGGTGAGCTTCTCGAGGGACTGGTCGAAGTAGACCGCCTCCCAGACGTTGAGGGTGATCGGGCGCGGGGAGGAGACGTGCGAGGGCCGGTTGCGGATGTAGCGGTGGTAGCGACCGGAGAGCTCGTCGAGCCCGACGCCCCAGGAGAAGAACTGCGTCGGCGGCGCGTAGGCGTCGCCGGGCGCGAGCACGACCTCGCCGTCGATGAGCAGCTCGCCGGCGCTGAGCCGGCGGTGGCCCTCCATGGTCCGCTCCGCGGCGTACGAGCTGTTCCCGCTCCAGCCGAGGTGCACGCCCCAGACCTGGCCGTGGGCGAAGTCGTGGCCGACCTCCCCGACCATCAGCACGAGCGGGGTCTCGGCCCCGGTGCGGCCGCGGCGGACCTCTCTGCGGTGCGCCCCGACGGTGAGCTCATGGCGTTGCGGGATGCGCTCCATGGACCAGCGGCCGGACAGGTCGTGCACCTCGGCCGCGCAGGACGGCAGCGCGAGGCCGGGTGCGAACGAGGAGAGCAGGTAGTCGGATGCCCCGGTGTTGCGCACCTCGGCGTCGAGGACGGCCACGCCCTCCGGCGTCAGCTCGATCGTGCAGGAGAGCTCGAGCTGCGCGGCGTCGTCCGCGGCGTGGATGCGCACGCTCTGGTCGCGGCGCTCCAGGCCGCGCAGCGCGAAGCGCGTGCTCCAGCCGGTGCGGTCCGTGCGCACCCCGGTCAGCCCCGGGGCGCCGAACCAGCCGGTGTAGGCCTCGGGGACGATCGAGAAGCCGACCGGGGCGTCGATGAGGTTGTCCACCCGCGGCGGGCGCAGGAGCGCCGGGTGCAGGTCGATGTCCGCGGTGAGCGCGGTCCCCCAGTGCAGCACGCTCGGCAGCCCGGGTCCTTCGGCGTCGAGCACGAGGCTCACCCCGCCTGCGGTGAGGTGCACGACGGTTTCGGGCGAGGAGCGCCACGGGGCGGTCGTATCTGACATCGGCTCGTTTCCTGAGGTCGGAGTTATTTTGTCGTTTGTTTTGAAAACTATTGCATAAGTTGTCCGGTCTTGTATAGCATCACCGTGTCAGCGACCACGACAAGCGATGAGGCTGCAGATGAACGTCACCATCTGGAACGAGTACTACGAAGAGCTGGTCTACCCCAGCGTGTCCGCGCACTACCCGGATGGGATCCACGTCGTCCTGGCGGACGCCCTCCGCGAGGATCCGGACGGCGGAGGCGCCCCGGACATCCGCATCGCCCTGCAGCAGGATCCCGAGCACGGCCTCTCCGAGGAGGCCCTCGCGCACACCGATGTCCTGCTGTGGTGGTCGCACCTCAAGGACGACGAGGTCGACGACGGGCTCGTCGGTCGCATCGCCCGTCGCGTCGAGGAGGGGATGGGGCTGATCATCCTGCATTCCGCCATCGGCTCCAAGGTCGCCCGACGCGTGCTCGGGACGTCCTGCCGCGGCACCGGATGGCGACACGGCGACGCCGAGCTGATGTGGACGGTGATGCCCGGGCATCCGATCATGCACGGTCTGCCGCATCCGATCGCCGTCCCGGTCGGCGAGATGTACGGCGAGCCGCTGGACGTCCCGGTGCCGGACGAGCTGGTCTGCATCAGCTCCTACGCCGGCGGCGAGGTGCTGCGCAGCGTCATGACCTGGCGTCGCGGCGGCGGCCGGGTCGTGTTCCTGGCCCCCGGACACGAGGAGTCGCCGATCTACTTCCAGCCGGAGATCCGGCTGCTGCTCCGCAACGCGACGGCCTGGGCGGCCGGCCGGCCGGTCGGAGGCGCCCCCGTCGAATCCCCGAGACGAGAGGGCGAATGGCCGATGCACTGGTGGAAGCAGGAGGCGAGCGCATGACCGCCCTCATCCAGATCGGCCTCGGACCCTGGGGAAGGGACTGGGCCGAGACCATCCTGCCGCAGCTCCCCGATGCCGAGGTCGTCGCCTGGGTGGACCCGGACGAACGCGCCCGCGCGGAGTTCGCCGGCGCCCTGGGGCTGCCGGCCGAGGCGATGTTCGCGTCGGTCGAGAC
>JBASAE010000175.1:0-4216 GCA_049654285.1 Microbacterium sp. | reverse complement strand
GCGGGCGGCGAGGCGTGTGGGCGGGGCCGATCGGCCCCGCCCACACGCATGTCGGTGGCGTCCCGTGCGCCTCGCGATGGCCGGACCAGGCGTCATCGCCGGCATCGCGCCGCCGATCTCTCTCCGGGATGGCTCGCCGTGGCGCAGCCGGGATCGGTTCCTCAAGGGGGCGGACGATCCGACCCCGCTGAGGAAAGGGGAGCACCATGGCGACGAAGAGGCGAGCGGTAGCGCTCGTGATGAAGGGCGTGATCTGGGGCGGTGTCGCTGTCGCAGCGCACATATTCATCGGCGGGATCCTGCCCGCCGACGGGAGCAGGCCGGTGCCGGCGCCCCCGGCGGAGTACGTGGCGGGCACCGACTTCGCGTTCCTCGGGAAGGACGGAGCGCCGGTCAGATGGTCGTGCAGCGGGCGGATCGCCGTGAGCCTGATGACCCCCGTCGACGGTGCGGATGCCGCGATCGGCGAGGGCGTCGCGATGCTGGCCGACCTCACCGGTCTGCCGCTTGAGATCGTGTCGGCGGGTGATGCCACGGCTGAGATCCAGATCAGCTACGGCGAGATCCCCGGACGGGATGCCGCAGCGGAGGAGGGCACCGTGGGCATCACCCGACCCATGACGCGGGGCGCCGAGCTGGTCCGCGCCCTCATCGTCATCCTCGATGAGGAGCGATACCTCCCTTCGACGGCAGCGGGCCGGGCGGTGCTGCTGCACGAGCTCGGCCACGCCGTCGGACTCGACCACTCCGCGCAGGAGACCGGCGGCATGATGACCCCCGTGCTGACCCTGGATGCCGGAGGCGAGCCGACCCCCGGCGAGCTCTGGGCCTTGCAGGCCGTCGGCTGCCTGCGCTGAGCGATCGGGGGAAGCCCGCCCCGGGGCTCGGGATCGGTAGGGAGATCAGATCCTCGCGGACCGGGTCGTCGGAATCGGACGGGTCGACGGGATCCCGCAGTACACGAAACACACCCCCTGAAGGAGACGACATGAGCACCGCCCCCACCCCCACCGGCAACGGAGCCTCCTCGACGGAGGTGAACCTCGCCAACCCGCCCCTGCGCGAGCAGGCCCCCCTGCCCGGCGACAGCGAGCTGCGCGCGCAGCAGGCCGCACAGCGGTTCATCGACAGCGGCTCGCTCGACGCGACCACGGTCAGCGCGTCGATCGACGATCTGCCCTATGAGAAGCTCCGTCGCGAACAGGCCGAGGTCGAGATCGCGGAGATCCCCGCCGAACGGGCCGAGGCCGATGCCGTCGCCGCTGTGCTGCGCGAACGCGCGAAGCAGGGCGAGCTGGTCGCGCCGCCCGAGGGCGCCGGCAGTTCGGCACCGAAGTCGCTGAAGAGGCTGAAGAAGGAGCGCAAGCGCACCCGGAAGCAGAAGGATGCGGCGAAGCAGGCTCACGACGACGTGCTCGACGGTCTGAAAGGCACCCCTGCCGACGATGGTGCGGTGTACCGGGGCGAGCCGGTCCAGCCCGGAGCGGAGAACCCGGCCCGCATCGCGCGGAACCTGCGCCTCAAGCAGATCCTGCTGATCGCCGCGCTCGCGGCGTGCGAGGGAACGGCCGTGATGTTCAACCTGCACGAGTACCTGCGTCTCGACGACGGGGACTTCTGGCTGCCGGCCGCGCTGACCGTGGTGGTGATGCTCATCCTCACCGCCGCGCCCTATGGGATCGGCGTCTGGATGAACCGGCTCGTGCACGGCGGCCGCCCGCAGTGGGGGCACATCGCGGCGAGCGCCGTCGCGGCCGTGTTCTGGCTCAGCACCGCGGTGATGCTCGCGGTGCTCCGCACCGACGTCGACCGCGCCGGTGCCCTGGCGGCCGCCGAGGAGCGGCGCGACGTGATGATGAAGGCCCTGCAGGAGACCGACCCTCAGGCGACACTGCCCGAGGTCGACCCCGGCGCCGTGTTCAACTCCGGCCTCGCGCTCACCTGGTGGATCGTCGCTCTGTCGGGCTTCGGCGCGGTCATCCTCGTGCTCGAGGCGATGCAGAACACCCTGGTTCTGGCCGAGGTCGAGCGTCGCATCGCGCTGGCCGAGGCGGAGCGCAGGTTCGACATCGTCATCGACTGGCTCGTCGCGGTGAAAGGCAGCGTCACCGTGCGGAAGGCCGCGGACCAGGCCGTCACCGAGATGTACGGCGCCGAGGAGGCGGTGCGTCGCGTCCGTGCCGAGCGCGACATCCGGGTGCACCGCAGCGAGTTGATCGTCGCGGCGCAGGATCCCGCGATGGCGCTCGCCCTGGAGCAGCACGACCGCAAGCTGGTGCAGGCCGAGCAGGCCGAGCAGGCCGAGCAGGTCGCCCAGGCCGAGCAGGCCGAGCAGGTCGCCCAGGCCCCGCGGACCCCACAGGCCCCGCAGATCCCGGATGAGACCACCGGCGGTGCGGCATGATCCGCATCATCCGGTGGTTCTTCCGCCCCGCGTCGCCCCCGCCCGAGCGGCAGTGCGGTCACTGCCGCTCGGCGCTGGAGATCTGCCCCGCCTGCGAAGGCGAGTGGACGCACTGCGACTGCGGCATCGGCATGCGCTGCCCGAATTGCGGGCCCTACTGGGTGTGACCGTGCCCTGGCGCGTCCGGGATCGGTTGACGAGACAACACGCACTAACCCGACCAACGGAAGGATCCACCATGAACACCATCGACATCGCCCGCAGCCTGCGTCGCGCGGCCGCCGGGAGCGTCGCTCTCGTCGTCGCCGCGTGCGGGCTGAGTGCCTGCGCGGCCCCCGGGCCCGTCGCCCCCGACGACATCGTCGTCGTGATGGCGCCCACTATGAACAACCCCGGCATCTCCGGCGGCGAGATCGACCAGGTGATGGATGCCTGGGACGCCGAGGGCGACCGGCTGCGGATCGTGGTGGCATCCGGGCATCCGACTGTGGCGCTCGATGTGAGCATGCCGCAGCTGCCGGGCAGATCGGACGACCGGAAGGGGATGCTGCGCACCCTGCGCACGCAGGTGCGCGGGCAGATCCTCGGTCTCGTTGCCGAGAGCCCCGAGGTCGACCTCTCGGAGGCGATCGCGCTGGGGGCATCCGCCTTCCGACCGGAGGCGCACCGCGTCCTGTGGGTGTTGGCCTCGGGCATCCAGACCACCGGGGCGATGGACATGACCGGCGGGCGGCTGTACGCCGAATCGGCCGACCTCGTCACGCACGTCGAGCAGAGCAGCGGGCTCGCGAAGCTCGACGGGGTGACCGTGATCATGCCGCGGATCGGAGTGGTCGTAGCTCCCCAGCAGATGAACGAGGTCGCGCGCGGCCGGCTCGACGCGCACTGGAGCGAGTACTTCGCGCGCGCCGGGGTGTCCGATGTGCGGCTGACGCCGCAGCGGCTCGCCGAGACCCCGCAGCGGGCGGATGCCCTGCCGCAGGTCACCCCGGTGCCGGTCGAGGCTCCGGCGCCGATCGCCGTGGCGGGCTGCATACAGCGGCTCAGCGATGCATCGATCGGGTTCGCGGTGGGCAGCTCCGAGCTGCCCGCCCAGGCGGAGGGCCTGATCCGGTCGGTGTACGACGCGCTCGCGGGCTGCACGGGCGACTTCACGGTTGAGGGCTCGGCCAGCTCGGAGGGGGTCGGCAACGACGCCCTCGCGCTCGCCAGGGCCGAGAGCGCCCGGCTGATGCTGAGCGAGATCTCGGGCATCCCCGTCGATCAGATCGCGATCCGCGGCTGGGGCGACGCCTGGCCGTGCCGCATCCCCGACATCGCGAGCGACGGGTCCCTCATCCTCGACGCCGCGATGGCCAACCGGGTCGTCGTGATCACCCGGGGCGAGACCGGCTGCTGAGCCGGGATCGGTACCGCAGCCAGAAGCATCCCCAACAGTAAGGAACAGGACCATGCGCACCACCTCCGTCACCATCGGCACCAGCCCCTACCTCGCGGCATGCATCGTGCCGAGGTTCGGGATCGGGTTCTGGGAGGCGATCGGACTCAGCCTGAGAGGCCGGTTCGACGCCCGCGCCACCCGCGAGGTGCGCGACACCGAGTCCACGCACACGCTGCATCGCCTGCAGGCCGGGCACCGGCACGGCGAGGCCGAGGCGGTGCGTCGCATCGACGAGGCGCTCTCGGCCGTCGATCGTGCGCTCGCCCCGCTGGCTTCCGTGATCGGCGAGCCGGAGCCGGATGCCCCGCAGGTGCCCGCACCGTCGGAGCTCGATGCGCTCCCGGCTGCGGAACACGCGAACTGGGCCGCAC
>JBASAE010000174.1:0-5922 GCA_049654285.1 Microbacterium sp. | reverse complement strand
TGGTCCTCCTTCAGCCACTCCAGGATCGGGGTGGCCTTGGTCTCGGGTCCGAAGCCCCGCTCGGTCGCGAGCTCGATGAACTGTCGCGGCGTGAGCCCGGTCTTGGTCTCGATGTTGTCGAGGTACGTCTGGAAGGACATGCATTCTCCTTGGTCGTGGATCGGTAGGTCGCGGCGATCCCGCGGTCAGGCGGGGAAACGCTGCAGGACGAGGGTGATGTCGTCGTGCGGTTTCGTGAATCGGCCGAGCCCGTGCGCATCCTCTGCGGCGCGGATCTCCTCCGCGATCTCCGCCAGGTCGCCGCAGGCGGCCAGCTCGCCGAACCGCCCAAGGGAATGTGCGTCGACCAGCTGATATCCGCGAGTGCCGCCGTCGGACGAGGCCACGATCGCCGCCAACCCCCGGATCGCTGTGCGTCCGGTCAGGGCATGACGCGCCGCATCCGGATCGGTGTGCGCGCACCAGAACCCGCCCTCGACGTTGCGCACCTCGTCGAGCGCCCTGAACCGCGTCGACGCGTCATCGGGCCGGCCGTCCGCGACCAGTTCCCGGCAGCGACGACGTACCGCGCCGTTGATCCGGTCATCCGTGATCTCCCGCGCACCGCTGTCGCGACCGACGAGCACGATCGACGCGTCGCAGAGCACGAGGTGCTCCACCTCGGCTCCGTCGATCCGCCAGGCCGCGACCGTCGCACTGGGCGATCCGGCGTCCAGATCGCAGGTGCCCGCATGCGCGGCGGTGACCTCGGCGATGGCCTCGGCCAGGGCGTCCGTCATGCTCAGAGCGCGGTCCTCCAGACGCACCCGGAACGACTCCGCCAGCATCCGCGCGTACCAGGCGACCGAATGACCGCACCCGCGTCGCCGCTCCTTGGGCAGTCCCGCGCCGTCGACGACCACGGCGATGCCCTCACCCCGCGCACAGGCGTCCTCGCTCTCGCGGCCGGGCTCGGCAGGCAGCGCGAAGAGATCCATCAGGCCACGAGCGCCCAGCAGATCAGCGCGGCCCACGCGACGGATGCCAGGGAGGTGAGGCTCAGCGCGACGACCAGTTCACCGGGCCGACGGTACGTCCACACGATGAGGATCGCGGGCAGCGCGGCGAGCAGCACCAGCAGCGAGATCCATGCGACCGGGTACAGCAGCGCGAAGAGCACAGAGAAGACGAACGGCACGAGCACGAACAGCGTGAACAGCGCCTGCGTCGCGCGCCCGCCGATCAGTACGGTGAGGGTGCGCTTGCCCGCATCGCGATCCTGGTCGATGTCGCGCAGGTTGTTCGCGAGCAGCACCGCACAGGCGAACAGCCCGGCGCCGACCGCGCCCAGCCAGGCCTCCACGGGCAGCGCGAAGGCCTGCACCCAGGTGGTGCCGAGCGTCGCGACCAGGCCGAAGAACACGAAGACGAACAGCTCGCCCATCGCGTTGTAGCCGTAGGGGCGCTTCCCCCCGGTGTAGAACCAGGCGGCGACGATGCAGGCGGCGCCCACCGCGAGCATCCACCATTGCTGGGTGCGGATCACGATCGCGAGGCCCGCGACGGCGGCGAGCGCGAAGAACACCAGCGCGACGACCAGCACACTCTTCGCGGGAACCCGGCCGGATGCCGTGAGCCGGGCCGGCCCGACCCGGTGGGCATCGGTGCCGCGCACGCCGTCGCTGTAGTCGTTCGCGAAGTTCACGCCGATCTGCAGCAGCACGGCGACGGCCAGGCAGGCCAGCGCGATCACCCAGTGGAAGTGCTCGTCGACGGTCAACGCCGCCCCGGTGCCGAGCACGACCGGGGCGACGGCGAGCGGCAGGGTGCGCAGCCGGGATGCCCCGATCCAGTCGCCCGCCGTGACCGGGCCCTGTTCGATCGCCAGGCGCTTGGCCGGGTTGCCGCTGGTGCGCTTCTTCTTGGTGCGTGACGCCACGCAGGCATCCTATCCACTGTCCTGACCCGGCACCGAGGCTGGCGGAGGATCGGAACCGGCGCACCCCGGGTACGCTCGAAGCGTGACCGAACCCGCCGCCCGTCCCCTGTACCCGCAGGCGAACTCCGTCCTGGACTTCGCCCACAACCTGGCCGACGTGCGCGCGAACATCGCCGCCGCCGCGGAGCGCGCGGGGCGCGAGGCATCCGAGGTCCGCCTGCTGTCGGTCAGCAAGACCGTGCCCGAGGAGCGCCTGCTGCTCGCGATCGAGGCCGGTGCGACCGACCTCGGCGAGAACAAGGTGCAGGAGGCCGAGCGCAAGGCCGGCAATCTCACCGGCCAGGATCTGCGCTGGTCGGTCATCGGGCACCTGCAGACCAACAAGGCCAAGAACGTCGTCGCCTTCGCGGACGAGTTCCAGGCACTCGACAGCATCCGCCTCGCCGACGCCCTCGACAGGCGCCTGCAGGCCGCCGGACGCCCGCTGGACGTGTTCGTTCAGGTGAACACCTCGGCGGAGGAGTCGAAGTTCGGGCTCGAGCCGGGCGAGACGCTCGCCTTCCTGGAGGAGCTGCGCCACCGCGACAGCCTGCGCGTGCAGGGGCTCATGACGCTCGCCCTGTTCACCAGCGACACCGAACGGGTGCGCGCGTGCTTCCGCATCCTGAGAGACCTGCGCGATCGGGCTCGCGAACGGGACCTGATCGGTCCCGGCGGGCTCTCCATGGGCATGTCCGGTGACTACCAGGTCGCGATCGAGGAGGGCGCGACGGTGGTGCGGGTCGGACAGGCGATCTTCGGCGCGCGCAAGACCCCGGATGCCGAGTATTGGCCCGGATTCGCGGGATGAGCGACGCCTGGGCGGAGGGCCGCGACCGCTGGGAGCTGGACCGCCGGCCGGCGGATGTGCTGCTGATCGGATCCCAGGTCGCGTTCGGCTCGGTCGGGATGAACGGCGTGCTCCCCCGATTGGACGATGCCCGGGCGATGCCGCTCCCGACCGTCGTGCTGAGCAATCTGCCGCACTATCCGAGCGTGCACGCGGCGCCGATGCCCGCGGACTGGCTGCGCGAGGCGATCGGAGACCTGGACGCGCTCGGCGTGCTCGACGAGATCGACACGGTGTGCACCGGCTACTTCGCCGCGCCCGAACAGGTCGAGGCGGTCGCGGACGCCCTGGAGCCGCTGCTCATGCGGCGGCCCGGGCTGCGGGTGCTCGTGGACCCGACGCTCGGCGATGCGGATGTCGGACTCTACACCGATCCGGCCGTCGCCCCGGCACTGCGTTCGCGGCTCCTGCCCCTCGCCACGGGGATCGTGCCGAACCGGTTCGAGCTCGCGCTGCTGAGCGAGGCGGATGCCGGCGTTTCCGCGCGATCCGAGACGGGTGCCGGCGTCGGGAGGGAACGCGACTCGGACGCCGCCCCGAGCACTTCACGCGGAGAGGGGCGCTTCGCGCGGACGCACGCCACGGACACGCCCGCGGGAAGCGCACAGGTCCGCGGAAGCGGCACGACGGAAGCCGACCTCGCGGCAGCCGCGCGTGCCCTGCTCGGCCCGCGGGCGGAGTGGGCGGTCGTCAGCGGCGGCGCGGCATCCGGCGGCGACACCCTCGTGGATCTGATCGTGACCCGCGATGGCGTCTGGAGGCGGGAGCATCCGCTCATCCCCACCACCGTGAAGGGCACCGGCGACGCGTTCTGCGGCGCGCTGCTGTCCGCGCTGCGTGGAGGCCGCGCGGTGGCGGATGCCGTCGACGCGGCATCCGCCGTCGTCCGCGCCCTGCTGACCTGACCGCGGTCCCTCCACGGTCCCGCTCCTGTCGTCCATGGGGCGCGAAAGCACGTTTTCAGGGGCCGGAACCGTGCCTTCGCGACCCGTGGGCGGCCTTGCCCGCCCGGATCAGTCCACGACGGGGACGATCGGACGATGCTCGTAGAAGGTCTGCAGCACCACCGTGGTGCGGGTGCTGACGTTCGCTGCCAGACGGATGTCCCGCACCAGCTGCTCCAGGGCGCGCGGCGTGGCCACCCGCGCGAACAGCATGTAGCTCGCCTCCCCCGCGATCGAATGGCATGCCTCGATCGCATCGAGGTGCTCCAGCAGCTCCGGCGCATTGTCGGGCTGGGCGGGATCGAGAGGGGTGATCTCGATGAACGCCGAGAGCGGCTTGCCGACCTGCTCGGCGTCGAGCAGCGCCCGATAGCCGGCGATCACCCCGCGGCTCTCCAGGCGCCTCAGCCGTGTCTGCACGGCCGAGGTCGACAGCCCCACGGCATCGGACAGCTGCGCGAGCGTCGCCCGTGCGTCGCGGGAGACCTCGGCGATGATCGCGCGGTCGACAGCATCTTCCATACGTGGAAGAATATCGGATAGATCCGGAATTCACCGGAAATATTCCTTCTCTTGACCGATCGGAGGCTCCGATGTCCCTTCTCACCCACCCCGTTCACACCATCATCGGCGAACCCGAGGTCGTCGAGGACGCGCAGCACGCCGAGCACAGCGCGGCCTGGAAGCAGCTCAAGGAGGCCGCGATCGCGATCCGACGACTGCAGGAGCGGGACGGATCCATCCCCGACACCGCGCACCACGCCGAGGCCCACATCCTCGTGAAGGCGATCACCTCGGGCGTCCGCGCCCTCTCCCCCGCCTTCCCGCACGACGCGGACTATCTCGCCGCCTCGGTGCGCGACTTCGAGCGCTGGGCGGGCGAGGGCTTCGGCGTACCCGACTTTCTCGACTCGCTGACGGCCTTCCAGCCGCAACAGCACCGTGTCGACGGCATCCGGCATCTCGTCGTCTTCCCGATGTACACGCAGAACGGCTCCGCCGACCGCCTCGTCGAGGCGCTCATCGTGCAGACGATCTGGCCGGAGTTCGTCGCCGATCTGGAGGCGGGCGACTACGGCAACGCGCTGTTCGTCTCACTGCGGCTGATCGACTTCACGCCCGGCTACGACACGAACTCCGCCGTGCTGTTCCCCGAGACCGTCGCGATGCGCGAGGTCCCCCCGTTCACCTGGGGGGCGATCTTCCAAGACCGCGAGGCCGCCCGGTACCGCCGCGTCGTGCGCGCGGCATCCGGGATCACCCGGCTCGACCTGCCCGAGCCGGCAGCCCGGATGCTCGACGACCAGGAGCTCACCGAGAAGACGTTCGTGATGTGGGACATCATCCACGACCGCACCCATATGCGCGGCGACCTGCCGTTCGACCCGTTCATGATCAAGCAGCGGATGCCGTTCTTCCTGTACTCCCTGGAGGAGCTGCGCTGCGATCTGACCGCCTTCCGCGAATCGGTGCGCATCGAGAAGGCGCTGTCGGCCCGCTCCGACGAGCTGACCCCCGTCGAGCGGGAGACCCTGGAACAGGCCGGGCTGGTGCAGTACGCGGTGATCTTCGACCGCATCTTCCGGTTCGCGATCACCGGCAGCCGGGTGCGCAACTACGACGGACTGGGCGGGCAGCTGCTGTTCGCCTGGTTGCACCGGCGCGGTGTGCTGCACTGGACCGACACCCGGCTCGCGTTCGACTGGGATCGGGTGCCGGATGCCGTGATCGCCCTCGGCGACCGCATCGACGAGCTGTACTGGCGCTCGATCGACCGACCGAAGACCGCGCACTGGCTCGCGGCCTATGACCTGGTGCGTGAAGTGCTGACGCCGCACCCCGCCTCGATCTGGGCGCGCGGGCTGCCGGACGAGGTGCTGGCAGGGCCGCCCAAGGGGTACACCGACGCCGTGCGGGATGACGAGTTCCCGCTCTCGATGTTCTTCGAGGCGCTGGAGAAGAAGATGAAGCCCGTCATCGAGTCCACGGTCGGCATCCGCGGCACCGACGACTGAGGACGATTCCCCTCCTGAAGGATGAATTCCTGCCGGAAGTCCTTCAGACTTGCATCCGTCCTCTTTCTGCACCCGAAGGGAATCACCATGAACCGCACGGTCCTGCTTGCGGGAGCGACCAGCGCGGCGGGGCTCACCACCGCGCGCGCACTGCTC
>JBASAE010000173.1:0-1845 GCA_049654285.1 Microbacterium sp. | reverse complement strand
GTACAGGGCGAGCAGGTTGACGACGGCGTTCGCGGCGAACAGCGCTTCGACGCCGGCCCACGGCAGCAGCAGGCGGAGCGCCGCGAAGAGGGTCGACTCGGGGAGGAACAGCACGCTGGAGAACGCCCAGTCCTGCGGTCCGCCCTCCAGCACCGAGCGCACGAACAGCGCGACGACCAGCGAGTCGCCGTCGCGGAACAGCAGCTCCGAACGCGCCGAAGACCCGACCTGCGCCGCCACCGTCACCGCGACGCCGAGCGCGGCGGCCCATCCGGTCGCCTCCCGCCATCCCGCGCGCATGTGACCAACTCTGACATGACCGAACCCCTCGCCCGGTAAACTGGGTGGGTACAGCCCGCCAGCCGCAAGGCCCGACGTGCGTGAGGAGCCGCTTATGACGTTGCTCCTCGCCGTGTTCCTCGCAGGCGCACTGATTCTGCCCGCGTTGATCCGATGGCTGGGAGCCCAGGCGTTCGCCGTCGGAGCCCTCATCCCCGCGGCCGCCTTCGTCCATGCGCTCGTGCTCACCCCGCAGGTGCTCGATCCGGACACCGTCCCGTTCGAGAGCTTCGCGTGGATCCCGCAGCTCGGGCTGAACCTCTCGATGCGCATGGATGCGCTGAGCTGGGTGATGACCCTGATCGTCACCGGCGTCGGCGCCCTCGTGCTGCTGTACTGCCGGTGGTACTTCTTCGATGAGGGGCGCGAGGTGGGGCAGTTCGCCGGCGTGCTGCTCGGCTTCGCGGGCGCCATGTACGGCCTGGTGCTCACCGACGACCTCATCCTGCTGGTGATGTTCTGGGAGGTCACCAGCATCCTGTCCTACCTGCTGATCGGGCACTACCGCCGTCGTGCCGCCAGCCGTCGTGCCGCCCTGCAGGCGCTGCTGGTGACGACGCTCGGCGGCCTGGTGCTGTTCGTGGGCGCGATCGTGCTCACGGTGGTCGCCGGCTCGGGGAGCATCTCCGCGATCCTCGCCGACCCGCCGACCGGACCCCTGGTCGACGCCGCGATCGTGATGCTGCTCATCGGGGCGGTCAGCAAGTCGGCGATCTTCCCGTTCCACTTCTGGCTGCCGGGCGCGATGGCCGCGCCGACGCCGGTGAGCGCCTATCTGCACGCCGCCGCGATGGTGAAGGCCGGGATCTACCTGATCGCGCGGTTCGCCCCCGCGTTCGCGCTGGAGGGGCCGTGGCGGCCGATCCTGGTCGTGCTCGGCGTCTTCACGATGCTGCTCGGCGGTGTCCAGGCGCTGCGGGAGACCGACCTGAAGCGCATCCTCGCGTTCGGCACGGTCAGCCAGCTCGGATTCTTCGCGGTCGTGATCGGTTTCGGCACCCCGGCCACCGCACTCGCAGGTCTGGCCCTCGTGATCGGCCACGCGCTGTTCAAATCCGCGCTGTTCCTCATCGTCGGCATCATCGACCGTCAGCTCTCCACCCGTGACATCCGTGAGCTCTCGGGCGTCGGCCGCCAGGCGCCGGTCATGGCGATCGCGGCGTTCATCTCGGTCGCGTCGATGGCGGGCATCGCGCCGACCATCGGGTTCGTCGCGAAGGAGTCGACCCTGTCGGCGCTCCTCGACGCCGCGACCGTGGGGGAGCCGTGGGGCCTCATCGCCCTGATCGGGGTGATCGCCGGATCCATGCTCACCGCGGCATATGGCACACGATTCCTGTGGGGTGCGTTCTGGCGCAAACGCGACGAGCACGGTGAGCGGGTGCCCGACACCGACTGGCCGGACCCGCCGGTCGGGTTCCTCTCGGCACCCATCCTGCTCGCGGGCGCCACGCTCGCGGCCGGGATCGGCGCTCCGGCGGTCGACGTCATGCTGCAGGAGTACGC
>JBASAE010000172.1:0-5023 GCA_049654285.1 Microbacterium sp. | reverse complement strand
TTGTAGACGCGGTGCCCGAAGCCCATCAGCTTCACGCCGTCTTCCTTGTTCTTGACCCGCTCGACGAAGCGCTGCATGCTCTGCCCGGAGTCACGGATCTGCCCGAGCATGGTGAGCACCGCCTCGTTGGCGCCGCCGTGCAGCGGACCGGAGAGCGCCTGGATGCCCGCCGAGATGGAGGCGAACTGGTTGGCGCCGGTCGACCCGACCAGCCGGACAGTCGAGGTCGAGGCGTTCTGCTCGTGGTCCTCGTGCAGGATCAACAGGAGCTCGAGGGCCTTCGACATCACCGGGTTGACCTCGAACGGCTCACTGTGCACGCCGAAGTTCAGCTTGAGGAAGTTGTCGACGAAGCTCAGGGAGTTGTCGGGGTACAGGAAGGCCTGTCCGACGCTCTTCTTGTGTGCATAGGCGGCGATGACCGGCAGCTTCGCCAGCATGCGCACCATGTTCAGCTCGACGTGCTCCGGGTTGTTCGGGTCGGTCTGACCCTCGTAGTAGGTCGACAACGCGGCGACCGCCGAGGACAGCACCGACATGGGGTGCGCGGTGTGCGGCAATGCGGAGAAGAAGTGCTTGAGGTCCTCATGCAGCAGCGTGTGCCGGCGGATTCGCTCGTCGAAGTCGGCGAGCTCCGCCGCGGTGGGCAGCTCCCCGTAGATCAGCAGCCAGGCCACTTCGAGGTAGCTGCAGTTCTTCGCGATCTGCTCGATCGGATAGCCCCGGTAGCGCAGGATGCCCTGGTCGCCGTCGATGTAGGTGATCTCCGACTTCGTGGCCGCCGTGTTGACGAACCCGTAGTCGAGGGCGGTGTACCCGGTCTGCCTCGTCAGGGTCGAGAAGTCGATGCTGCTGTTGCCCGCGGTGGAGGGCAGAACGGGGAACTCGGCGGTGGTCCCGCCGACGTTCAGAGTCGCCTTCTCGGGTAGATCTGCGCTCACGCAAGGCCTCCTGCTACATCCAACGTCATCGGGGGGGCGATGTCGCCCTGGGCACCGCAGGCCGGATCTCGGCCACAGCGCCTTTACAGCCTAGCCGCGCCGCAGGCACACTGTGACATCCGCCAAGGAATCACCGCATCACGTGAGGGAAGCTACAGTCCGGCGGCGTGCAGCCGGCGAGCCCCCTCGTCGATGCGCTCCTGCGAGGCGGTGAGCGCGAGCCTGACGTGATCCGCAGAAGAGCCGCCGTAGAAGACGCCGGGACCGGCGAGGATGCCGAGATCGGCGAGTCGCCCCATCGACTCCCAGGCGTCCCGCCCCTCCGTCGCCCACAGATACAGACCGGCCTCCGAGCCGTCGATGCGGAACCCGGCTGCCTCGAGGGCCGGCTTCAGCGCGTCACGACGCCGGCGGTACAGCTCCTTCTGGGCGGCGACATGCGCGTCATCGCCCAGCGCCACCTGCATCGCGTGCTGCACGGGCGCGGGCGGCATCAGCCCCAGATGCTTGCGGGCGGTGAGCAGCTCGCCGACGACGCGCGCGCATCCGGCGACGAACGCCGCACGGTAGCCGGCCAGGTTCGACTGTTTGCTCAGCGAGTAGACGCTCAGCAGCCCCGCCCTGGTGCCGCCGGTGACACGCGGATCCAGCACAGAGGGGATCGGCTCGGCGTCCCAAGGCGCCTCCCAGCCGAGCTCGGCGTAGCATTCGTCGCTCGCGAGCACCGCCCCCAGCTCGCGGGCGCGGGCGACGGCGGCGGCCAGCTCCGGGACGGTCCAGGTGCGCCCGTCGGGGTTCCCGGGGGTGTTGATCCAGATCAGCCGGGTGCCCTCGGGCCATTCCGCCGGGTCGTCGGCGGCGAAGGGCTCAGCCCCCGCGACCCTGGCACCGACCTCGTACGTCGGATAGGCGATGCGGGGGTGCACGACGATGTCGCCGTCGCCGAGCCCGAGGAGCGTGGGCAGCAGGGCCACCAGCTCCTTCGAGCCGATCGTGGGGAGCACGTTGTCGACACGCAGGTCGGGGACGCCACGACGCCGGGCGTACCAGTCCACGATCGCCGCGCTCAGGGCCGGCGTGCCGACGGTCTGCGGGTAGGCGTGCGCGTCGGTGGCCTCGGCGAGCGCCCGGCGGATCACCTCGGGCGTCGGGTCGACGGGCGAGCCGATCGACAGGTCGACGAGGCCGCCCGGATGCCCGGCCGCGCGCTCTCGATAGGGTGCGACGGCGTCCCAGGGGTAATCGGCGAGGTCACGGACGGACATCGGTCGGGTGCGCCCTACTCGCCCTGCGGGGGGAGCGCCGCGACGATCGGGTGGTCGTAGTGGATCACGCCGACCTTGGCCGCACCCCCGGGCGAGCCGATCTCGTCGAAGAACTCGACGTTCGCCTTGTAGTAGTCGGCCCACTCCTCGGGCAGGTCGTCCTCGTAGTAGATGGCCTCGACCGGACACACCGGCTCGCAGGCACCGCAGTCGACGCACTCGTCGGGATGGATGTACAGCGACCGTTCGCCCTCGTAGATGCAGTCGACGGGGCATTCGTCGACGCAGGCACGATCCTTCACGTCGACGCAGGGCAGGGCGATCACATACGTCACGGCTTCAGTCTACGGCCGTCGCGGTCGCACTCGGCGCCCGACGCAGTCTCGACAGGTCGGGCCACGCGACCGCCAGGGTCACGATGCCCGCGACCAGGTAGACCCAGATCGTGCCGAGCAGCGTGTCCGGCACCACGACCGAGCCGCCCGGGCCGCGCTGCGAGATCACGACGAGAAGCAGCATCATCCCCAGGCCGCAGGCGAGCGCCGCCCAGCGGTCTCCGGTGAGCGTGCGCAGGGCGACCAGCAGCGCCGCGCACGCGATCCCGCCGACGATCAGGCCGATCGGCAGGGCACCCCAGGCGAAACCGTGCCCGATGGTGCCGGCCACGCCGTACACGCCTCCGACGACGAAGGCGGCGAGCCAGGACAGGGCACGGATGATCCAGGGAGGCACGCAGTCAGCGTACTCCGACGTCCTGTGCACCCGCCCGGTGCCGAGGAGCGGTCACACGGCCCAGCCGAGCAGCCGGAGGACGGCGGCGACCAGGGCTGCGGCGAACACCACCACCAGGAACGACTGCCGCATCCAGAGCAGCCCGGCGGCGACCAGCACGGCCGGCACGCGTGCATCCACGACCACGGCCTGCCCCGCACCGACCGTCTGCACGGCCACGAGCGCCGCGAGCAGGGCGACCGTGAGCAGGTCCGAGATGCGCGCGGGTCGCGGCGCCTCCATCACCTCCGCGGGGATCAGATAGCCGAATGCCTTCAGCGCCACGCAGATGCACGCCGCCAGCATCACGGCGGTCCACACGCTCATGCGACCCCCTTCGGAACCGTGGCCTCGGGACGGCCGAGCCAGTTGAACCAGCCGACGACGATCGCCACGACCGCCGCGACGAGCACGGGGAGCCCCGGCATGAGCACGGGCGTGAGGGATGCCGCGACGACCGCTGCTGCGACGCCCACCACGACCGCCTGACGCTGCTTCAGCCGCGGCCAGAGCAGCGCGAGGAAGGCGGCGGCTGCTGCCGCGTCCAGACCCCAGGCCTTCGGGTCGCCGAGCACGTCGCCGAGCAGGGCGCCGACGAGCGTCGTGACGTTCCAGCCCAGATAGATGCCCAGCCCGGTCACCCAGAATCCGATCCGCGCCAGACGCGGGTCGTCCTGCGAGATCGCCACGGCCGTCGACTCGTCGATCGTGAACTGGGCGGCGGCCGCGCGCCGCCGCAGCCCGGAGCCGATGATCGGCGACATCCGCATGCCATAGGCGAGGTTGCGCACGCCCAGCAGGCCGGCCGACGCGATCGCGGCGGGCAGCGCCGCCACTCCCCCCGAGGCGAACACTCCGATGAAGGCGAACTGCGACCCGCCCGTGAACATCAGCAGGCTCAGCACGCAGGTCTGCCACACGTCGAGTCCGGCGGCGACCGCGAGCGCGCCGAACGAGATGCCGTAGGCGCTGGTCGCGAGGGCGACCCCGAGCCCCTCGCGCCACACCTCCGAGACACCGGCCACAGGTGTTCGCTCCATCGAACGCATGATCATCATTCTGAACACACGAGAACCGGTCGTCAAGTCGAACGATCGTTTGCAATACTGAACGCATGGATGATCTGCGCGACCGCATCGCCCGCGCCCTGCGTCGTGAGCGCGAGGCATCCGGCATCTCGATCTCGGAGCTCGCCCGTCGCTCCGGCGTCTCGAAGGCCACGGTCTCCCAACTGGAGAACGGGGCGGGCAACCCGAGCGTGGAGACGCTGTGGGCACTGGGGGACGCCCTCGGCATCCCGTTCGCGACGCTCGTGGAGCAACGCACCAGCGCACCGCGGCTGGTGCGAGCCGACGAGCACGCCGGCATCCCGTCGGCGGCGGCGCCCTACGTCGCGACACTGCTCTCGGCCTGCCCGCCCGGCGCGCGCCGGGACATCTACATCATCCAGGCCGAGCCGGGCGAGCCACGCCGCTCCCTCCCCCACCACCAGGGCACCACCGAGCACGTGGTGCTGGTCAGCGGGTCGGCGCGGCTGGGCCCGTCGGATGCCGCAGAGCTGCTGCATCCGGGCGACTACCTCTCCTACCCCGGCGATGCCCCACACGTGTTCGAGGCGCTCGAGCCGGGGACGAGCGCGGTCCTGCTCACCGAACTGCGCTGAGCGAGACCCCCTCGCCGCTCGAGGAACCTTGATCCGCGCGAAGCGATCAGTACCAGTCGGTCGCCTGCGAATGCCCCCACGCGCCGCACGGCGTGCCGTAGACCGAGCTGATGTATCCCAGCCCCCAGGCGATCTGAGTGGCCGCATTGGTCTCCCAATCGCCGCCCGCCGAGGCCATCTTGTCGCCAGGCAGCGCCTGCGGGATGCCGGTCGCTCCGGACGGGTTGTAGGCCTGGTAGTCCCAGCCGGACTCCTTGGTCCAGAGCGAGTCCAGGCAGGAGAACTCGTCATCGCCCCAGCCGTACTGACTGGCCGCCATCGAACGGGCCGTGGAGCGGGCGGAATCGGGCGTGTTGGCCGCGGCGAGCGCCGCAGCCTGCGCC
>JBASAE010000171.1:0-13433 GCA_049654285.1 Microbacterium sp. | reverse complement strand
CGCCGGGCACGCCCGGGATGCATGCCGAACTGATCGCGATCGCGCTCTCCGGCGGCGCGTCGATCACGCGTGCGCGCGTGCTGGTCGGGCAGGACACAGCCACGGTGGACGATGCGCGACGCGACGACATCCGGCGCACGGACGTCGTGCTGGAGCTGTCGCGTTCGGCCGGTGTGCCCGCCGGGGATCTGCTGCGGGCGTCGGCCGCCCAGCAGCGGCACGATGCGCGGGTGCGGGGCCGGGTGGCGGCTGCGCGGCTCTCCGCCCAGATGCTGCTACCGCTCGGGGCGTGCACGCTCCCCGCGTTCCTGCTCCTCGGCGTGGCGCCGCTGATGCTCAGCGTGCTCGCCTCGACGCCGCTGCCGATGTGACGCACGGTGACCGCACAGGACGAAAGAAAGGAAAGAGGAAATGGATGAGAAGAAGAACCGGCTGCCGACGCTGACCCGTAGACGCGCCGTGCGGCTGTTCGCGGACGACACCGGGGCGGCCACCGCCGAGTACGCCATCACGACGATGGCCGCCGTCGCCTTCGCGGGGCTGCTGGTCGTCATCATGAGGAGCGACGAGGTGCGCGGCATCCTCACGGATCTCGTGCGTCGTGCGCTGACGGTGGCGTGATGGCCCCGCCGCGGGCGGGGTGGCCCAGGGGTGAACGCGGCTCGGTGGCCGCGGAGCTGGCGATCGCCCTGCCCGCGGTGCTGCTGGTCCTGATGCTCGGGGTGGGGACGCTGGGCGCCGCGGCCCGACAAGTCCTCCTGCAGGACGCCACGGCCGACGCGGCACGGCTGCTCGGGCGCGGCGACTCGTCGACGCGGGCGTTCGCCGCGGTGCACGATGTCGTCGACGGCGCAACGGTCGGCTCGTCCGTACAGGGCGACCTGGTCTGCGTGACCGCGCGGCTGGACCTGCGAATCGGACGCCTGATCGCGGTGCCCCTCCGGGCGTCCAGCTGTGCGCTCGCGGATTCGCGCCTTCCCGCTCCCGGTCAGCCCGTCGCTCCGGCCGCCCCGTGAGACGGGGCCCTGGGGCGTTTCGTCCCGGTCATCCTGCGGGTTCCACACGGGGCGACGGGCAGGGATCACGAAACCCGAAGACGAGAGGAGATGTCCATGGCGGGAACAGCCATCGCGGCTGGGGCGCTCGTCGTCGCCGCGACCCTCTCCCTCGGCCTGGCTGCGGTCGGTGGTGCTGCGGTCGCGGCACAGCGGGTCGCCGGAGCCGCGGACGCCGCTGCGCTCGCCGCGGCCGACACGGCATCCGGCGCGGTGTCCGTCATCGACGATCCGTGCGCCGTGGCGCAGCGGGTGGCCGAGGCCGCCGAGGCATCGGTCGCCTCGTGCGCGATCGACGGACCGGTGGCGACGGTGGAGGTGCATGGCGCCTACGCGGGGCTGGTCGTCGTCGCCCGTGCCAGAGCGGGCCCGCCTGGTGAGTCGTGATCCGGGCCTCGTCGGTCGTGGTGCGTGAGCGGGCCCCGGCCGATGACGCCTATCGCGATGCGCGGGGCGTACGCTGGTGTCGTCGCTGTCGCCCGCCCGGCACGCCGGGGCATCCGAGGAACGCTGACGGCGGCGTCCCCGATCATGGCTGTGCACACCGCTCGTACGCGGTGTGTATGGTGTGCTTCGGAGAAAGGACCCACCCTTGGCTGAAGGCAAGAAGCTCGTCATCGTCGAGTCTCCGACGAAGATGCGATCGATCCAGGGCTATCTCGGCGACGGCTACGAGGTGCTCAGCTCGGTCGGCCACATCCGTGATCTGGCCGACAAGAAGGACATCCCGGCGGCCGACAAGAAGGCCTACGGCAAGTACTCGATCGACGTCGAGAACGGTTTCGATCCCTACTACGTGGTCTCGGATCGCAAGACCAAGACGGTCGCCGAGCTCAAACGCGCTCTGAAGACCGCCGACGAGCTCCTGCTCGCCACCGATGAGGACCGCGAGGGCGAGGCGATCGCCTGGCATCTGCTGGAGACCCTCAAGCCCAAGATCCCGGTCAGGCGCATGGTGTTCCACGAGATCACCAAGGACGCGATCCAGGCGGCGGTCAGCGACACCCGCGAGCTCGACCTCGCGCTCGTCGACGCACAGGAGACCCGTCGCATCCTCGACCGTCTCTACGGCTGGGACGTCTCCCCGGTGCTCTGGTACAAGGTCAAGACCGGGCTGTCCGCCGGTCGCGTGCAGTCGGCGGCGACCCGGATGATCGTCGACCGCGAGCGGGAGCGGATGGCGTTCGTCTCGGCCGAGTACTGGGACGTCGAGGCGACCGCGTCGGCCGGGGGACAGGCCTTCGCCGTGCGCCTGGTGCGCGTCGACGGCGGTCAGCTCGCACGCGGCACCGACTTCGACGACGCGGGGAAGCTCAAGAAGGCCGTCGTCGTGCTCTCCGAGCAGCAGGCCGCCGAGCTCGCCGCCGCGATCGACGCGACCGGCGCCGCGACCGTCACGAAGGTCGAGGCGAAGCCGGGCACGCGCAGCCCCTACGCGCCGTTCACCACGTCCACGATGCAGCAGGAGGCCGGCCGCAAGCTCTCGATGAGCGCGAAGCAGGCGATGAGCACGGCGCAGCGCCTGTACGAGAAGGGGTACATCACCTATATGCGCACCGACTCGACGGCCCTGAGCACGCAGGCCGTCCAGGCCGCGCGCAATCAGGCCGTCGCGCTGTACGGCGACGCCGCCGTGCCGCTCAAGCCGCGCGTCTACAAGTCCAAGAGCAAGAACGCCCAGGAGGCGCACGAGGCCATCCGCCCCTCGGGCGAGACGTTCCGCACCCCGGCATCCGTCTCCTCGCAGCTCGACCGTGACGAGCAGCGGCTCTACGACCTGATCTGGAAGCGCACGGTCGCGAGCCAGATGTCCGACGCGAAGTACGAGACCACGACCGTCACGCTCGAAGCGGACGCCGCCGGCCGCCGCGCCGAGTTCACCGCGTCCGGCACCGTCTACACGTTCAAGGGCTTCCTGGAGGCCTACGAGGAGGGCAGGGACGAGAAGCGGAACTCGCAGGACGCCGCCGAGAACCAGTCGCTGCCGCAGGTCGCGGTCGGCGAGGGGGTCGGCGTCGCGGAAGCCGAGGCCAAGGGCCATCGGACGACGCCCAAGCCCCGCTACACCGAGGCGTCGCTGGTGAAGGCGCTCGAGGAGCATGGCATCGGCCGTCCCTCGACGTTCGCGAGCATCATCGGAACGGTCATCGATCGCGGCTACGCCACCAAGCGCGGCCAGGCCCTGGTGCCGACGTGGATGGCGTTCAGCGTCGTGCGGCTGTTGGAGCAGCACTTCGCCGAGCTGATCGACTACGACTTCACCGCGGCGCTCGAGGACGATCTCGACGCGATCGCCCGCGGCGAGCAGAACCGCAACGAATGGCTGAGCTCGTTCTACTTCGGCTCCGACGCGCACGTCGGCCTCCGGCAGGTGGTCGACAACCTCGGGGAGATCGACGCCCGTGCGCTGAACTCCACGCCGATCGCCGAGAACATCACGCTCCGGTTCGGCAAGTACGGCCCGTATCTCGAGGTCGCCGACCCTGCGGACCCCGAGGCCAAGCCGCGCATCGTCAACGTGCCCGAAGACCTGGCGCCCGATGAGCTCACCGCCGCGAAGGCCCGCGAGCTCGTCGAGGCACCCGTGGCCGGCGACCGCGTGCTGGGTGAGAACCCCGAGAACGGCAAGGTGATCGTCGTGAAGGACGGCCGATTCGGGCCGTACGTGCAGGAGAACGATCCGGTGTCCGAGGACGCCGCCGTCGACGAGGCCACGGGAGAGGTGGTCGACGCCCCGAAGAAGCGCGGTGCGAAGAAAGAGGCGGCGCCCAAGCCCCGCACGGCCTCGCTGTTCCGCACGATGTCGGTCGACACGATCGGGCTGGAGCAGGCGCTGCAGCTGCTGAGCCTCCCGCGCACCGTCGGCGTCGACCCCGCGTCGGGCGAGGAGATCACGGCGCAGAACGGCCGCTACGGCCCCTACCTGAAGAAGGGCGCCGACTCGCGCTCGCTGGAGAACGAGCAGCAGCTCTTCGACATCACGCTCGAGCAGGCGCTCGAGGTCTACGCGCAGCCGAAGTACGGTGCGCGCAAGGCCTCCAGCGCACTCGCCGAGTTCGATGCCGACCCGGTCAGCGGCAAGCCGATCCGCATCCGCGACGGGCGCTTCGGACCGTACGTCACCGATGGCGAGACCAATGTGACGATTCCGCGCGGGCAGCAGCCGACCGACGTCACGTTCGAGATCGCGGTGCAGATGCTCGCGGACAAGCGTGCCAAGGGGCCGGCCCCGAAGCGTGGACGTGCCGCCGCGAAGTCCTCTGCGAAGAAGGCTCCCGCGAAGTCTGCGGCGAAGTCGACGACGAAGAAGGCCGCAGCGAAGAAGGCTCCCGCGAAGACGGATGCCGAGAAGGCCGCCGCTCGCTCCGCCGCGGCGAAGAAGGCCGCCGCGACCCGTGCCGCCAATGCCGCCCGGCGTGCCGCCGGCGAGGGCTGACGTGCGGGCATCCCTGTCCGCCGTGTGCTCGGCGTCCCCTCTCGCCGAGGACGCGGCTCGTCGTCGAGCGCACGGCTCGTGCCCGGCGGACACTCGTGCACTCGGTGACAGCCGACGCCATCACGATGAGGGGTCGCGGACGTGACGCCCGGGCTGTGGATCACGTTCGAGGGAGGCGACGGGTCGGGGAAGACGACGCAGGCCGACCTGCTCTCCGTCTGGCTGGAGTCAGGGGGGCGCAGAGCAGCGGAGGATCGGGGCGACGGGTCCGACGGCGCCCGAGCCGTGGCGGGTCTTCGAGATCCTGCCGGGCGTACCGTGCTGCGCACGCGCGAGCCGGGCGGATCCGAGGTGGGAGTGCTGATCCGCGACATCGTGCTGCATCACCGCGGCGACATCGCCCCGCGTGCCGAGGCGCTGCTGTACGCGGCCGATCGGGCGCACCACGTCGCGACGGTGGTGCGGCCCGCGCTTGCACGGGGTGAGGTGGTCATCCAGGATCGGTATCTCGACTCGTCGGTCGCGTATCAGGGCGACGGCCGGGTGCTGGACGCCGGGGAGATCCGCGACCTGTCGCTGTGGGCGACCGAGGGGGCGCTGCCCGACCTGACCGTCCTGCTCGACCTCGATCCGCGCGCTGCGCGGCAGCGCCTGGACGCCGATGACAAGCCGTTCGACCGGCTGGAGGCCGAGCGGGAGGAGTTCCACGCCCGGGTGCGCGCGGCGTACCTGCGCCTGGCGGAGGCCGAGCCCGAGCGCTTCCTCGTGGTCGACGCGGCCCTCCCCGCCGAGGAGATCGCCGACGCGGTCCGGTCCCGCGTCGCCCCCCTCCTCTGACGCGACAGGGCCGTCGCTCGGCCTGGCGGATGGACAACGCTGTCGGGAACCCGGGTTTCCGCCGCGAGATCCATCTGCACCTCGAAGCCCGGATGGATAACGCCGCCCGGATTCGTCCTGGAGGCGCGGAACCCATCCGCGGTATCCCGGGTGCGGATGGCCTCCGTGCCGGGGAGAACGGCGGTGGACCCCGCCACTGATCCGTGAGCGTCGGATGCCCCGGTTAGGCTGTTCACCATGACCGCCACCGCCCTCGCCCCGTCCCCATGGGCCGATGTGTGGGGCCAGGAAGCCGCGGTGGAGACGCTGCGCGCGGCCGCATCCGATCCCGCGGCGCTGTCGCACGCCTGGCTGATCACCGGTCCGCCCGGCTCGGGACGTTCGACGCTCGCCTACGCGTTCGCGGCGGCCCTGGTCGCCGAGCGCCCCGATGACGAGCAGACGATGCGGCAGGTGCTCGCCGGCACGCATCCCGACGTGACGACCCTGCGCACCGACAAGGTCATCATCACGATCGCCGAGGCCCGTGCGCTCGTCGAACGCTCGTACTTCGCGCCGTCCGCCGGGCGGTACCGGGTGATCGTCGTGGAGGATGCGGACCGCATGGTCGAGCGCACGTCCAACGTCCTGCTGAAGGCGCTGGAAGAGCCGCCCGAGCGCACGGTGTGGATCCTCTGTGCCCCGAGCGAGGCCGATCTGCTGCCGACGATCCGCTCGCGGGTGCGTGCGCTGCGCCTGCGGGAGCCCGATGTCGCCGACGTGGCGCGGCTCATCGTGCAGCGGACCGGTGCCGATGAGCAGATCGCCGAGCAGGCCGCGCGTCACGCGCAGCGTCACATCGGCATGGCGCAGCGGCTCGCCACCGATGCGGCGGCGCGCCAGCGTCGCGACGACACCCTGCGAGCCGTGCTGGGCGTGCGCGGGGTGAACGACGCGGTCGATGTCGCCGGACGCATCATCCAGGCCGCGACCGATGACGCGAAGGCCTTGACCGCCGAGCGCGACGAGGCCGAGCGCCGCGCGCTGCTCCGCACGGTCGGCATCGCCGAAGGGCAGGCCGTGCCGACCGCACTGCGACCGCAGGTCTCGGCGCTCGAGGACGAGCAGCGCAAGAGGGCGACCCGCAGCCTGCGCGACGGCATCGACCGCGTGCTCACCGATCTGCAGTCGATGTTCCGCGACGTCGTCATGCTGCAGTACGGTCGCCGCGACGACCTCATCAACCGCGAGCTCGAGGACGGGCTGGCCGCCCTGGCCGCCGCCTGGCCCACGGAACGCACGCTGATCGTGCTCGATCAGCTCGCCGAGACCCGCGAGTCCCTGGAGCGCAACGTCGCCCCGTTGCTCGCCCTGGAGAGCCTTCTCGTGACCGTCACGAGCGGAAGGACACCGTGAAGAACCGAACGACCTCCCGCCTCCTCGCCGCCGTCGCCGGACTCGCCGTCGTGACCACGATGCTGAGCGGATGCCTGTACGCGATGATCCCCGGCGAGCCGCCGACCTCGACCCCCAAGGCCCCCGACACCACAGGGGTGGCGGACGAGCTCGCCCCGTTCTACGGGCAGAGCGTCGAGTGGACCTCGTGCGGGACGGGATTCGACTGTGCGGACATCACGGCGCCGCTCGACTGGGAGAACCCCACCGACGGCAGCACCGTGTCGCTGGCGATCGTGCGGCACCGGGCGAGCAAGGGGAACCCTCTCGGATCGCTGCTGGTCAACCCCGGAGGGCCCGGCGCGAGCGGCAAGGGCTTCGTGAGGGACAGCCTCGCGTACGCCGTGGGGAAGAAGCTCATCGACGACTACGACGTGATCGGGTTCGACCCGCGCGGGGTGGGCGAGTCGACCGCGGTGACCTGCCTCGACGCGAAGCAGATGGACGCGTATCTGTACGGCATCCCGAAGGCGCCGCGGAACACCCCCGAGTGGGAGGCCGAGATCGACGACGCCAACCGGGCCTTCGGCGAGGCGTGCAAGGCCCACAGCGACGGCATCCTGCCGTTCATCACGACGGTGAACTCGGCCCGCGACATGGACCTCATCCGCGCGGTGCTCGGTGATGAGCAGCTGCACTACCTGGGCTACTCCTACGGCACGTTCCTCGGGGCGACGTACGCCAAGCTGTACCCCGACCGCGCGACCCGCCTGGTGCTCGACGGGGCGATCGACCCTTCCGTGTCGGGCCTCGACGTGAGCACCACCCAGGCGCTCGGCTTCGAGTCGGCGCTGCGCGCGTACATGCAGAGCTGCCTGTCGTCGAAGGGCTGCCCCTTCAACGGCACCGTCGACGAGGCGATGGTCGATCTCGGGGCGCTCCTGGCGAGCGTCGACCGCACGCCGCTGCGCAACGACGACGGCCGGATGATGGGCGCGGACGCGATGATGACCGGCATCATCTCCGCGCTGTACTCGCAGGACAGCTGGGGCTACCTCACCCAGGGGCTGACGGCGGCGCTGCAGGGCGATGCCTCGGTGATGATGTACCTCGCCGACTTCTACAACAGCCGCGAGGCCGACGGCACATACAGCGACAACACCGCCGAGGCGTTCCGGGCATACAACTGCATGGACTATCCGGTCGACAGCGATCCCGCCGACGTGCAGGCCGCGCGGGAGAAGGTGGCCCAGGGCGCGCCCACCATCGCGCCGTACTGGGACGGGCCGGACCCGTGCGAGGTGTGGCCGTACCCGCCGAGCGGAGTGCGCGAGGCGATCACCGCGCCCGGCAGCGGCCCCATCGTCGTGGTGGGCACCACCAACGACCCCGCGACCCCGTACGAATGGTCGGTCGCGCTCGCCGATCAACTCGAGCAGGGCGTGCTGATCACCCGCGTGGGCGAGGGGCACACCGGCTACAACAAGGGCGACGTGTGTGTCGACCGGGCCGTGGAGGGCTTCCTGCTCGACGGCGCGGTCCCCGAGGACGGCCTGCGCTGCGGGTGAGGTCGCGTCCGGTTTCGCAGCAGCCGATCCGACAGGGTAAGATCGTTGATCGTGCCGCGGTTCGCTGCGCACGCCACCTTAGCTCAGACGGCAGAGCGATTCACTCGTAATGAATAGGTCAAGGGTTCGATTCCCTTAGGTGGCTCGGAAGAAGGGGCCCGGGATGTCACATCCCGGGCCCTTCTTGTTCCCCATGCGGGGAGGATGTCCGTGCTGCGCGGCTCGACATCGAAGAGACACGAGGGGTGGGCCTGTGACATCCGCTTCGTCGACGGGGATTCAGTTTCGGTTCAGAGGGGCCTGCGTACCATGGAGCCCATGGGGAACCTGTATTACGGCCCGATGACCGAACCGATCTATGTTGAGGATCAGGCGCTGTGGCACATCAAGGCAGCCGTCCTGACGAAGTTCCGCAGGAGTGAGAGCTTGTCGCTCTCCTGGCCCGAGCCCGATGACCCGGACGCGTCCTCCACTGTCTGGCTGCACCCGTCGATTCCGGTTCGGTTCACCTTCGACGTGAAGCCCGACACCCTGGATCGGGGGTGGGTTGAGTCGATCATGCGGGCGGTCAACCTGACGGGCGCGATCCGGGTCGACGAGCATCTCGATCCCCGCCCCCGCCGCAACAACTACCTGCTCGAGGACGATTGATCCACCATGTCACGGGCGTTCTCGGCTATCAGACCGAGTTCGACTCCTTCGTGTAATGTGGGCGCCCCGAACAGGAAGGAAGGTGCCATGGGGATTTTCGAGGACGCCAAGGAGACGATCGGCGAAGCCGCGAAGCAGGCTGGCCGCGCCGTCGAGGACGCAGTCGAGCGCGTGAAAGACAAGGCTGACGAGATCAAGGCAGACGCTGAGGTGAAGAAGGCCGAAGCGGAACGCGACTCCGTTAAGGCGCGTAACGACGCGAGAGAAGACCTTCGCGACTGATCAAGGACGGACATCTCAACCCGCCGCATCGCCCCCGCGACTCCGCAGAGTGCGGGGGCGATGGTCAGTTCCCGGATACTGGGGCAGGGTGGGCGGCATGAACCCGACCACAGAAGAATGCCTGATCGAGTTCGCCGACTTCCACCTCGAGAAGGCGCACGAGCTGGCCCGCGACGGCAGGTGCCGAGTCGGTGCAGACGACCGAGGGGCCTCGGACCTGATCGGTCCGGGCCCCTCATCTTCCGCAGAACTCCGCGGGTGTGGCGAGTGAGGGATTCGAACCCCCGAAGCTTACGCGGCTGATTTACAGTCAGCTCCCTTTGGCCGCTCGGGCAACTCGCCATGCACACCCGTCCGACTTGCACAGCCAAGCGGGGGCGCGAAGAATCATATTACCCGCCGCGGCCTGCCGCAGGAAATCGGCGGGCCGCCCCCTCTTCAGCTGCCCTGCACGCCGCGCTCCGACTCGGCCAGCGACTCGGGCGTGCGCAGCAGTCCGCCCTCGGCGCGGCAGGTGGCGGCGGCGATCAGCATCGCCCGATCCAGCAGCCCCTGCCAGCCCTCCACCGACTCCGGGGTGCCGCGCACCAGCCCGGCCGCGACCGCCGCAAGGGTGGCGTCCCCGGCTCCGACGGTATCCACGATCCGGCCGGGCAACGCCGCTATCGGGGCCGCGACGATCCCGGCGTCGGTGTCCAGCACCGCCCCGTCCGCTCCCGCCGTGGCCAGCACCGCAGACACCCCCGCAGCCCGCAGCCGCAACCGCAGCGCGTCCAGGTCGCCGTCGGCCAGACCATCCCCGGACGGATCCCCGACGGACGAGCCGCCGTACAGCAGCACCGCGTCATCCGCGCCGATCTTCACCAGGCTCGCACGCGCGGCCAGCCTCTCGAAACCGCGCACGAACTCCGCCCGATCGGCGAGCATCCCGGCCCGCGGATTGGGGTCGATCACGAGCCGCACATCCTCGCCGAGCGCCGCGGCCATGGCATCCACCTCGGTCGGCACGTCGAACGGGTAACAGCTCACCGCCACGATCCCCGCCGCAGCGATCGCCGCCCGCGCGTCGTCGTCATAGGCGATGCTGCGCCGCTGTGCGGCCTCGTTGAACACATACTGCGGCTCGCCGTTCGCCGCGCGCTGTACGACCGCCCGTGACGACCCCCGCGGTGCGGGACTCTCGATCAGAGCGACCCCGTGGTCGTCGAGATACTCGCGGATGTGGTCTCCGGCCTCATCCGCGCCGACCATCGCGATCAGCGTCACCGGCACCCCCAGCCGCCGCAGCCCGACGGCGACGTTGAGCGCCGCTCCGCCGACGAGTTCCCGCACTCCGCCACCGTCGTGGATCTCATCGATCAGCGCATCGCCGATCACCACCGCGCCCCGCTGTTGCTCCATCCGATGAGCGTATCGCGACCCACGCTCCGGCCGAGGAAGGGATGCCGGGACACCGGGTCGTGCCTCCCGCCATCCGGGCCGAGCCCGGCATCCGTGCTCCCGATCACGAGATTGGTCAGCACGCCCGCCCACGCCGAAAGACCACAAGCACCGATGCCAGCACGCACGAGGCACCGAAATGGCCCCGGTCCTCCGAAGAGGGCCGGGGCCATGACTCCGCCGACGAACTCAGTTATAAGTGCCGGGCGTGATGTCGTCGGTCGAGAACGCGTCGAAGTCGACGTAGCCGAAGTCACCGTCGGCGTACGCCCCGTCGGATGCGAAGATCCGGTTCGGGTAGCGCTCGCTCTTGGCCTCCTCGGTCGCCTCCACCGTGATGTCACGGTACTTGGCGAGACCGGTTCCGGCCGGGATGAGCTTACCGATGATGACGTTCTCCTTGAGACCGACCAGCGGGTCGCGCTTGCCCTCCATGGCGGCCTGCGTGAGCACGCGGGTCGTCTCCTGGAAGGAGGCGGCCGACAGCCACGACTCGGTGGCCAGCGACGCCTTGGTGATACCCATCAGCTCGGGGCGGCCCGACGCCGGGCGCTTCCCCTCGGACACCGCCTCGCGGTTGATCTGCTGGTAGCGCTTCAGGTCGACCATCTCACCGGGCAGCAGGTTCGTGTCGCCGTGGTCGACGACCGTGACCTTGCGCAGCATCTGGCGCACGATGACCTCGATGTGCTTGTCGTGGATCGGCACACCCTGCGAGCGGTACACGCCCTGCACGCCGCCGACGAGGTACTTCTGCACCTCGCGGGCGCCCTGCACGCGCATGACCTCCTTGGGGTCGAGCGTGCCGACCTGCAGCGGCTGGCCGACCGCGACGTGCTGGCCGTCCTCGACGAGGAGCGTCGCACGCTTCAGCACCGGGTAGACCACCTCTTCGTCGCCGTTGTCGGGCGTGAGGATGACCTTCTTCTGCTTCTCGTTCTCCTCGATCGTGATACGGCCGTCGGCCTCGGCGATCGGGGAGGCGCCCTTCGGCGTGCGCGCCTCGAAGAGCTCCTGCACGCGCGGCAGACCCTGGGTGATGTCGTCGGCCGACGCCGAGCCACCGGTGTGGAAGGTACGCATCGTCAGCTGCGTGCCGGGCTCACCGATCGACTGCGCGGCGATGATGCCGACGGCCTCGCCGATGTCCACCGTCTTGCCGGTGGCCAGCGAACGGCCGTAGCACTGCGCGCAGACACCCACTGCCGAGTCGCAGGTGAGCACCGAGCGCACCTTGATGGTCTCGACGCCCGCGGCGACCAGCTTGTCGATGAGCACGTCGCCGACGTCCTCGCCCGCGGTGGCCAGCACCTCGCCGGCCTCGCTCACCACATCGGAGGCCAGGGTACGGGCGAACACCGAGTTCTCGACGTTCGCATCGCGCACCAGCTCGCCCTGGAAGTTCGGTGCCGCGATCGGCAGCTCCAGACCCTTGGTCGTGCCGCAATCCTGCTCACGGATGATGACGTCCTGCGAGACGTCCACCAGACGACGGGTCAGGTAACCCGAGTCGGCGGTGCGCAGAGCGGTGTCCGCGAGTCCCTTGCGGGTACCGTGCGTCGCGATGAAGTACTCCGCCACCGACAGCCCCTCGCGGTACGAGGAGATGATCGGACGGGGGATGATCTCACCCTTGGGGTTGTTCACCAGACCGCGCATGCCCGCGATGTTGCGGATCTGCAGCCAGTTACCACGAGCGCCCGACGACACCATGCGGTTGATGGTGTTGTCCTCGGGGAAGTTCTCCCTCATCGCGGCCTGGACCTGGTCGGTCGCCTCGGTCCAGATCTTGATGAGCTCCTGACGACGCTCGGCGTCGGTCGTGAGGCCCTTCTCGTACTGCGCCTGGACCTTCGCGGCCTGCTTCTCGTAGCCGGCGACGATCTCCGCCTTGTTCGGCGGGGTGAGGATGTCGCTCAGCGCGACGGTCACGCCCGAACGGGTGGCCCAGTAGAAGCCGGCGTCCTTGATGCGGTCCAGGGTCGCGGCGGTCTCGACCTTCGGGTACTCCTCCGCGAGCTTGTTCACGATCTGCGACAGCTTGCCCTTGTCGGCGACGCCGCGCACGAAGGGGTAGCCCTTCGGCAGGGTGTCGTTGAAGATCGCCTGGCCGAGCGAGGCGTCGAGCAGACCGTGCCGCTCGTAGCCCTCGGGGGCCTCGCCCTCGAGGAACGTGAGCCCCGGGACGCGGATGCGCACCTTGGCCTGCAGGTCGAGCGTGCCCTCGTCGTGCGCGAGCATCGCCTCGCCCACCGAGCCGAACGCGCGGCCCTCGCCCTTGGCACCCTCGGTGACCGTGGTCAGGTGGTGCAGGCCGATGATCATGTCCTGCGAGGGCAGGGTCACCGGACGGCCGTCCGACGGCTTGAGGATGTTTTTCGAGGCGAGCATGAGCACGCGTGCCTCGGCCTGCGCCTCGACCGACAGCGGCAGGTGCACGGCCATCTGGTCGCCGTCGAAGTCGGCGTTGAACGCGGCGCACACCAGCGGGTGCAGCTGGATGGCCTTGCCCTCGACGAGCTGCGGCTCGAAGGCCTGGATGCCCAGGCGGTGCAGGGTGGGGGCGCGGTTCAGCAGCACCGGGCGCTCGCGGATGATCTCCTCGAGCACGTCCCAGACCTCGGGACGCATGCGCTCGACGGCGCGCTTCGCGGCCTTGATGTTCTGCGAGTGGCCCAGGTCGATCAGCCGCTTGATGACGAACGGCTTGAACAGCTCGATCGCCATGGTCTTCGGCAGACCGCACTGGTGCAGCTTGAGCTGCGGGCCGACCACGATGACCGAACGGCC
>JBASAE010000170.1:0-5081 GCA_049654285.1 Microbacterium sp. | reverse complement strand
GGGGGAGTGGTGTTCCAGGTGCTGGCGATCGCCCTGGCGCTGTCGTCTCTCACGCTGCAGCCGATCCCGTGGCCGTTCACGGCCGGGGTCGGGATCCCCGGGGTCCTGGGCCTGATCCTGCTGCTGCTCGCCACGCGGGCGCACGGCGCCTCCGATCCCCGTCTGAACAACCGCGACGAGGCCTGAGCGTCCGCGACCCTCAGGCGTCGATGCCGAGCGTCTTGCGCAGGCGGGCCACGTGCCCGGTCGCCTTGACGTTGTACTGCGCGAGCTCGACGTCTCCCCGCTCGTCGATCACAAAGGTCGAGCGGATGACGCCCAGAATGGTCTTGCCGTAGTTCTGCTTCTCGCCCCATACGCCGTATGCCTCGTGCACGGCATGGTCGGGATCGCTGAGCAGCTCGAAGGGGAGCCCGTCGCGATCGCGGAACTCGCGCAGCTTCGCCGGCGTGTCTCGCGAGACGCCGATCACGACGTATCCGGCGCCCAGCAGCGAGGCGATGCTGTCGCGGAAGTCGCAGGCCTGCGTCGTGCATCCCGGCGTCATGGCGGCGGGATAGAAGTACAGCACGACCTTCTTCCCGCGCAGGCCGGAGAGCGTCACGGTCTTCCCGTCCTGGTCGAGCAGGCTGAAGTCGGGGGCGGGGGCACCGGGTTCGAGGCGGGTCGCAGTCATGCGTTCAGCTTAGGGCTTTCC
Organism: Microbacterium sp.; assembly: GCA_049654285.1. Taxonomy (GTDB): domain Bacteria; phylum Actinomycetota; class Actinomycetes; order Actinomycetales; family Microbacteriaceae; genus Microbacterium. The sequence goes on along the minus strand of JBASAE010000170.1, from coordinate 4,384 downwards.
GGCTCTCGGGCCGCTGGAGGTCATCCGGCGAAGGTCTGCAGCAGCCGCTGCAGGGAGTCCAGCCGAGCCCGGGCGGCGGGGGAGAGCGTGCCCTCCGCCAGCGCCTCGTTGAGGGCGCAGTCCTCGGCGCCCGGGAGATGCGTGCAGCCGCGCGGGCAGTCCGCGGCGATCTCGGCGAGATCGGTGTACGCCGCGAGGATGTTGGCGGGGTCGACGTGGCCGAGTCCGAACGACCGCACCCCGGGGGTGTCGATCACCCAGCCGGCCCCGCCCGCGCCCCGATAGCGCAGCGACACGGTCGACGACGACGTGTGCCGCCCCCGCCCCGTGACCTCGTTGACGTGCCCGGTGGCCCGTCCCGCGCCGGGGACCAGGGCGTTCACCAGGGTGGACTTCCCCACACCCGAGTGCCCGACGAACACCGTCGAGTGATCGATCAGCGCCGCGCCGATCTCCTCGGCCGGCATCCGCCCCCGTGCGCTCGTGAACACCCGCAGATCGAGACCGTCGAAATGGGCGAGGAAGGGCGACGGGTCGGCGAGGTCGGTCTTGGTCACCACCAGCAGCGGCCGGATGCCGGCGTCGAGCGCCGCCACGAGGTAGCGATCCACCAGTCGGGGACGCGGTTCCGGGTCCGCTGCGGCGACCACGATCAGCATCTGGTCGGCGTTCGCGACGATGACCCGTTCGACCTGGTCGGTGTCGTCGGCGCTGCGTCGCAGCAGCGAGGTGCGCTCGTCGATCCCCACGATGCGGCCGAGGGTCCCCTCGGAGCCGGTCGTGTCGCCCACGACCCGTGCGCGGTCGCCGGTCACGATCGGCGTCTTGCGCAGCTCGCGCGCCCGCGCGGCGGTCACGGTGCGCTCCTCGGACGAGCCCTCGCCGAGCAGCACGCTGTATCGGCCGCGGTCCACACCCAGCACGCGCCCCACCGTGGCATCCTCGTGGGCCGGCCTGCGCTTGGTCCGCGGCCGGTTGGCCTTGGGGTTCGGGCGTACTCGCACGCTCGACTCGTCGAACTCCTCGAAGTCGTCCTCGTCGTCGTCGGCGCCCAGCCAGCTCACGCGGTGCCGTCCTCCTGGTGCGCCGTGCCGGCGAGCATCCGCTCCCAGAGCAGGGTGAACTCGGGCAGCGTCTTGGCCGTCGTGCCGATCTCGTCGATCTCGACATCGGCGACCCGCAACCCGATCAGAGCGCCGGTGGTCGCCATCCGGTGGTCGTGGTGCGCGCGCCATTCACCGCCGTGCAGCGGCACCGGGGTGATCCGGAGGCCGTCGGGCAGTTCCTCGGCCGTGCCGCCGAGCGCGCGCAGGTTGCCGATGAGCGCGGCGATGCGGTCGGTCTCGTGCCCGCGGATGTGCGCGACGCCGCGGATCGTCACGGGCGCCTCGGCGAACGCCGCGAGCCCCACGATGGTCGGCGTGAGCTCGCTCGCCGCGGACAGGTCGAGCTCCAGGCCGCGGATGCCCGCGCCCGCACGGACGGTGAGGACGCCGGCGTGTCGCGTGACGTGCGCGCCCATCGCCTGCAGGATCTCGGGCAGCAGCGCCCCCGGCTGCGTGGAGTGCAGCGGCCAGCCGGTGATCGACACCTCGCCGCCGGTCACGAGCGCGGCCGCCAGGAACGGCGCGGCGTTGGACAGGTCGGGCTCGATGGCGATCTGCTTCGCGCGCGGGACGCCGGCCTCGACCAGCCACTCGCCGGGGGCGGGGCGTTCGATGCGGATGCCTCGCGTGCTCAGCGCCTCGATCGTCATGTCGATGTGCGGCAGGCTCGGCAGATGCTCGCCGGTGTGCACCAGGTGCAGCCCGACGTCGAAGCGGGGAGCCGCCAGCAGCAGGCCCGACACGAACTGGCTCGAGCCCGACGCGTCCACCTCGACCCGTCCGCCGCGGATGCGCCCGTGGCCGCGCACCGTGAAGGGCAGCGCCCAGGTGCCCTCGTCGTCGATGTCGACGCCCAGGTCGCGCAGGGCGCTGATCATCGTCCCCATCGGGCGGTGCAGCGCGGTCTCGTGCGCGGTGATCAGCAGGTCGCCCGTGGCCAGGCCGGCGAGCGGCGCGATGAACCGCATCACGGTCCCGGCCTGGCCGCAGTCGACCGTGCCCCCTCCCGTCAGCGCGGCGGGGGTGACGATCAGGTCGGGACCGAACTCGCCGTCGCCCGCGACCTCCTCGATGCCCACGCCGAGCACGCGCAGCGCCTCGATCATGCGCCGGGAGTCGTCGGAGTGCAGGGGCCGCACCAGGCGCCCCGGACCGTCGGCGATCGCGGCGATGATCAGCTCCCGGTTGGTGAGCGATTTCGAGCCGGGGATGGTCAGCGTCGCCGAGGTCGGAGCGGATGCCGCGGGCGCGGTGTACCGTCCGGTGCGACCGGGTGAGGAATACGAAGCACTGTTCATCGGTTCCTACCCTAGTGAACGCCCGCATCGCGATCGGAGAGGAGGAGCGGATGCTCGCCACTCTGGAGCGTGAAGACCTCGCCATCGGAGAACGACACGCCACCGGCCTAGACTGGCCCGTGATGGACGACACCGTGATGGACGACACAGCTGCGCACGATCCTCGACGCGACTTCGAAGAGCAGGCGATCCCCTACATGGACCAGCTCTATGCCGCGGCGATGCGCATGACGCGCAATCCCGCCGACGCCGCCGACCTGGTGCAGGAGACCTTCATGAAGGCCTATGCGTCCTGGGCGACGTTCTCACAGGGCACCAACCTGAAGGCCTGGCTGTACCGCATCCTGACGAACACGTACATCAACATCTACCGGAAGAAGCAGCGCGAGCCCTTCCAGGGCACGATCGACGACCTGGAGGACTGGCAGCTGGGCGGCGCCGAGTCGACCACGGCGACGAGCAGCCGTTCGGCGGAGGCCGAGGCGATCGACCGCATGCCGGCGTCGGTCGTGAAGGACGCCCTGCAGCAGGTGCCGGAGGACTTCCGCCTCGCGGTGTACCTGGCCGATGTCGAGGGGTTCTCGTATCAGGAGATCGCCGACATCATGAAGACCCCCATCGGCACCGTGATGAGCCGTCTCCACCGCGGGCGGCGGATGCTGCGGGACCTGCTGGCTGATTACGCCGCCGAGCGAGGGATCGCCGCGGCCGGAACGAGGAGCAAGGAATGACGGACTGCGGCTGCGAGAAGGCGCGTCGGGACCTGGAGGAGTACCTCCGCGACGAGGTGTGCAAGACGTCGCACAGCGAGATCCGTGAGCATCTCGCGGGCTGCCCGTCCTGCCAGGACGAGGCACTGGTGGCGAAGACCCTGACCGAGGTCGTCTCGCGCGCCTGCAAGGAGGCGGCGCCCGAGGAGCTGCGGGATCAGGTGCTCGCGAAGCTGCGGGCCGCACAGATCGCCGCGCACTGACCCTCCAGGGAGAGTGTCCTCGCCCTGGGGTAGCGTGGGCGCGTGAACTTCATTGATGCGCGCACGATTCCGGTCGATCCTCGATCGGAATCCCGCCTGCGCGACTCCCACCTCGATTATCGTGTCGTCGACGTCACCGACGCCGCCGCGGCGGACGCGTTCTCCCGCGCGGATGCCCGCGGCTTCCTGGAGGCGGAGCCGGACGAGGAACGGCATGCCCAGCTGCGGCAGACGCTGCGGGATCGCCGCAACATCGGCGTGTACGAACCGCACGCCTCGGCCGAGGCGCTCCCCATCGCGACGGTGAGCTCCTGGATCGCTCCGCTGACCGTTCCCGGGGGCGAGATCCCGATGTGGGCCATCAGCGCCGTCACGGTCGCGGCCACGTACCGGCGACGTGGCATCGCCCGCAATCTGCTGGAGGGCGAACTCCGCGCCGCCGTCGCCGCCGGCACGCCCATCGCGGGGCTCGTGGTCTCGGAGGCGACGATCTACGGGCGCTACGGCTTCGCTCCCGCGATCCCCGTGGCCCGGGTCGTGATCGACAGCCGCCGCGCGGGCTGGATGGGGGCGGACGCACCGGGGCGGCTGCAGTACATCGATCGCCCGGTGATCGCCGAGGAGATGGGAGCCGTCCACGAGCGCTCCCGCAAGCAGCGGGTCGGGCAGATCCCCGGCTGGGAGGGGCGCTGGCAGGGCACGGCGGGGCTCGCCGCCGGGGATCCGAAGGGCGCTTCCGTGCGTGGCGTGCGCTACCTCGACACGACAGGGGCCACACGGGGAGTGATCGCCTACACGCTGCAGGAGGCGCCGGGATCGTTCCGCAGCGTCCTGAAGATCCGGCACCTCGCCGCGGAGAGCGACGAGGCGCTGCGCGCCCTCTGGGGCTTCGCCGTGAACCACGACCTGGTCGACCGCGTCGAGGCCGACCTCCGTCCGGTGGACGATCCGATCCTGCACCTGGTCGCCGACCAGCGCGCCGTCGAGTTCACCGTGCACGACCACGG
>JBASAE010000169.1:0-5342 GCA_049654285.1 Microbacterium sp. | reverse complement strand
GTCCTGGTGTGCAGCGGATCGTTCCGCGCTCTGGGCCGGGATGCGACCGCCGCCGACCGCATGGTCTCGGCGGGAACCCCGGGGATCACCCTGGCGGGCTCCGACGGTGACCCGGCCTCCGAAGCGCTCGACATGCCGCAGTTGGACGGGGGATCGGGTGCCCGCAGGCTGACCGGTGCGGTCCAGGACCGCACGGTGCCGCTGATCGCCGCCGCCGAGTCCGTCGCCCTGAACGCCGACGACCTCCGGGGCCTGGCCGCGTCCCCGTGCCGGCAGCCGGCGATGCAGACCTGGTTGGTGGGCGGCTCGGTCGTGACCGGGGCATCCGACGTGATCGTTCTGTCGAACCCCGCCGACGTACCGGCGACGGTGTCGCTCACGGTGTTCGGCGCCCGGCGGTCGGCGAGCACCGTCGTGGTTCCTCCGAAGACCCAGCAGGCGCTCCCGCTGGCCTCGATCGCCCCGGACGAGCTGACCCCGGTCGTGCAGGTCGTGTCGGAGGGGGCGGCGATCCGCGCCGTGCTCCAGTCCTCGCTCATGCGGGTGCTCGAGCCGAGCGGCGTCGACGTGCAGGACGGTCTGGCGGCCCCGCAGCGGTCCCTGGTGTTCACCGGCGTGCAGGTGCCGACGGCAGCGGACGCCCCGACGCTCCGGCTGCTATCGCCGCAGCACGACGTCAGCGCGCAGGTCCGCGTGCGCGTCGACGGCTCGGCGCCGCAGGAGTTCTCCGTCGCCCTCGAGCGGGGGGTGCCCACCGAGGTGGCCCTCGCCGATCTCGCACCCGGTTTCGCCGATGTCGAGGTGCACGCCGATGAGCCGGTCGTCGCGGCGGTCAAGCAGTCCACGAACGCGGGGAACGCGGCGGACTTCTCCTGGATGACCCCGGCCCCCGAGATCGCCGACGCGATCATGTTCGCGGTGCCGCAGGGGCCGGCGGCGCAGCTGCATCTGGCGAACGACGCGGACCAGTCGGTCGGTGTGGTGCTGCGCACCGGCACGGGGGAGCAGCACATCACGGTGCCCGCGGCCTCCTCCGTCGCGGTGTCCGTGTCCGTCGGCAGCGCCGAGCTCGATCCGGACGGAGCGGTGCGGGCGTCGGTGACGATGGGGGGCGACGGTCAGTCGGCGCAGCTCGCGGGGTGGCCGCTGTGGCCGGTGCCGCAGACGCAGCATCCGATCACGGTCTACCCCTGATGGGCGGCGGGCCTGGCTCGCCGTACGGCGTTCAGTGCGGGAGGTCGCCTTCGGGCCCAAGCTCCCACGGCTCGCGCCCGATGTACTCGGCCGCGGCGTGGAACACCGCCGACTCGATCGCATAGCGGCGATGGGCGGCGTCGTCGTGCCCCTTCGGCAGCAGGCGCTCGATCGGCACGCGGTACAGCGAGATGAGGTTCTGCTCGCGGTCGACGCGCCACCGCGGCACGAGGTCGCCCCGATCATGGAGCGGCATCGCGGCGATCTCGAAGCGGACGTCGCGCAGCTCCGGCCAGGCGCCGCGCAGGTACTCCGTGGCGGTCCCGACCGTGATCTCGAAGCGGTCGAGGCGTCCGTCCAGCGGCGGCAGCGGGGGGCGCACGGGTTCGCTGCGGCCCAGCCGACCGTGTCGTCCGTGACGGGCGGCACGGGGTACCGGGACGGCACGCGATGGGCGGCGGCGAGGCATGCAGGAAGTCTACCGAGACGGGTTCCGGTGTGCTGCCGCGCGGCGTCCTCTCCCGGGCTGCGCCGGGTCGTAGGCTGGGCCCGATGGACGAACGACTGTGCTCGAAGGTCGCCTGTGCGCGCGAAGCGGTGGCGACCCTGACGTACGACTACGGTGACCAGATGGCCGCTCTCGGCCCACTGGGGCCCGTGGGTCATCCGCACGCCCACGATCTCTGCGCGACGCACGCCGATCGCCTCTCGATGCCGGCCGGCTGGCTGGTGGTCCGCCACGAGGCGCTTCGCGCCTGACCCCTCCGGGCTCGCCCGACGGTGAGGTCGGGACCCGGACGGGAAGATCAGGGGGAACCCCGACAGACGGGGCGGAGGGGTCGCCCCTAGGGTGGACGCAGGACGCGCCAGGGCGGCGTCTCCGGAAGGGCAGCCGTGGTCGTCTGGCGTCGCATCATCCTCCCGATCCTCCTGGTCGTGGTCCTCGGCGTGGCGGCCGCGTCGCTCGCCAAGATCGCCTTCTTCCCCGACGTCCAGGAGACCGCCGCGGTCACGCCCGAGGCGGGCATCGCGGATCCGGTCGTCGACGTCCAGCGCGGATCGATCGTCAACGCCCTGAGCCTCGACGGCACGGTCGCCCGGGACGACGCCTATGCGGTGCGCAGCAAGGTGGACGGCACAGTCGACACCGTGCACGTCTCGGAGGGGGCCACGGTCGCGAAGGATCAGGTGCTGTTCACGGTGCTGCAGACCTATCCCGAGCGGTATGTCGACATCCTCGCCCCCGAGGCCGGCGAGGTGTCCGGGATCGCGCTCGTGACGGGACAGGCCACCAGCATCGGCGGCGAGACCCTGAAGCTCACCCCGTCGCGCTACCATCTGCAGGCCACCGTGCAGCCGGTGCAGCTCTACCGCCTCGTGAACGCGCCCGGCGAGGCGCAGGTCACGATCGCCGGCGGCCCCGCCCCGTTCGCCTGCACGGGGGTGCGTGTGCAGGTCGGCGACGACGGCACCGCGAGCGTCCGGTGCGCCGTCCCCGCGGACCAGACCGTGTTCGCCGGCCTCCCGGCGAAGCTCGACCTGGCGCTCGGACAGGTCGACGACGCGCTGGTGATCCCAGTGACCGCCGTGCAGGGCGGTGCCGAGACCGGCGTGGTGTGGGTGGACGCCGGTGCCGGCGAGCCCGCCCCGCGCGAGGTGAGGCTCGGCATCAGCGACGGCGAGAACGTCGAGGTGGTCGAGGGGCTCGCCGAGGGCGACAGCATCCGTCAGTTCGTGCCCGGATTCGCGGCCCCGGTGCAGCAGAACTGCTGGACGGACCCTCAGGGCAACGAGATGTGTGAGAGCGGGTCCAGCTGGTGAGCCTGGTCGCCCTCGACGACGTCACCAAGAGCGTGCTGCTCCCGGACGACTCGCGCCTGGAGATCCTGCGGGGCGTCAGCCTGGAGGTCGGCGCCGGCGACCACGTCTCGATCGTGGGGCGGTCGGGCTCCGGGAAGTCCACGTTGCTGAACATCCTGGGGATGCTGGACACCCCCACCGCGGGATCGGTGTCCTTCGAAGGGCACCAGGTGCGCAGGATGCGCCGCGGAAGGCTCGATCGGCTGCGCGGAGCGAACGTGGGCTTCGTGTTCCAGCAGTTCAACCTGCTCCCCGGACGGACGGCGCTCGACAACGTGATGATGCCGCTCGGACATGCCAGCGGGAGACTGTTCTGGAAGCGCCGCGCCATCGCCGCCGACATGCTCGAGCGGGTCGGCCTCGGGCATCGGGTGGAGCAGATCGCCGACCGGCTCTCCGGAGGGGAGCAGCAACGCGTCGCGATCGCGCGGGCCCTGGTGCGCCGGCCGGTGCTGATCCTCGCGGACGAGCCCACCGGTGCGCTCGACATCGACACGGGGGCGACCGTCATGGCGCTGCTCGACGAGGTCGCGACCGAGACGTCGGCCGCGCTCGTGACGATCACGCACGACCTGCACGTCGCGGCCCGCGCCAGGCGGCACTACCGACTGGATGCCGGAGTGCTGACGCCCGCCGACCTCCGACGCGCGTTCGAGGCGTCCACGCTGCAGGACGACGCACCGCTCGCCGCGAGCGTGCCGGCCTCCGAGGTCATCTCATGACGGGGTATCCCGTCCACCTGCAGGGCGAATCGACAGCTGCAGGGCGACACGCCGCCGATCGGCCCTGCACACGGGCATCCGCCCTGCAGCTGAGCGAGGGGAGTCGCGCATGACCGCCGTGATCGGGGCGCTCGCCGACGCCTGGGCCGAGATCCGGGTGCACAAGCTGCGTGTGCTGCTCAGCCTGATCGGCATCGCGGTGTCGGTCGGCGCGCTCACCGCGGTCGTCGCGATCTCGGAGTACCAGCAGCAGAGCATGGTCGAGTCCTCGGAGCGGTGGGGCGGGCGCATCGCGACGATCAACGTCTCGCCGTACAGCGAGACCGGGCAGGTGGATCCGACCGCGTTCCAGGCGCACTTCGACGCGGTGGCCGAGCGCTACGGGTTCAGCCATGTCGCGCGCATCGGGCAGGGACTGCAACTGAAGGTGCAGTCGCCCGAGGGCGTGCGCGACACCGAGACCCGGCTGGTCGACCCCGACTACGCGGCGATCCACCGGGACAAGCTGCTCGAGGGGCGCGAGTTCCGGGCATCCGACCTCGAGGCGCTCGCGCCGCCGGTGATCATCTCCGAGCCGATGTGGGATCGGCTCGGGCGCGTTCCGCTCGCACAGCATCCCACCATCACGATGACCGGCGATGCCGGCGGCGTGTATCAGGTGATCGGGGTGCGGCCCAAGGAGTGGCAGTACGACGACCAGGTGAAGCTGGACCTGCTGTTCGACTCCTACACGGCGCGGGTGGATCGCCTGCCGCAGGGGATGAACGTGAGCTGGGACATCTGGGTGCCGGTCGAGAAGGTCTCCGAGATCGGCCCGGTGCTCGCGATGGACCTGCGATCCGGGCTGCCCGCCGGGCAGGAGGTCTCGGTGAGCCGTGCGGACGCCGGGGCGCAGCAGGGCTTCGAGGAGCAGCAGCGCACGTTCGAGCTGATCACCGGCGGCATCGCCGCGCTCATCCTCGCCCTCGGTGCACTGAGCCTGATCAACATCCAGCTCGTCGCCATGCGGCAGAGGGTGCGCGAGATCGGCGTGCGGCGCGCGTTCGGCGCGACCGGAGGGAGGGTGTTCACGGCGGTGTTCCTGGAGAGCCTCGTCGCCACCACGGTCGCAGGCGTCATCGGCATCGCGCTGACCGTGGCCGTGCTGCGCTCGCCCTGGGTGCTGGGATCGATGTTCCCCGGGCTGGTCGACGTCCCGCCGTTCCCGATGCGGGCGGCGCTGACAGGCCTCGTCGCAGCGGTCGTCGTCGGCGCAGTCTCCGGATTCGTCCCCGCCCTCGTGGCGCTGCGCGTGAAGGTCATCGACGCGATCCGCTTCTGACCCGAGGCGCGGATGCAGGGCGGGATGCCAGATGCAGGGCGACACGCCGGTGATCCGCCCTGCAGGCGTCCATCCGCCCTGCAGGTGTGCGGCCTCGTGCGCGGGGGTGAGCGCGGGGTCAGACGCGGATGCGACGACCCGTGAGGCGTTCGGCGCGGTCGTCGGCGAGGATCAGGGCGCGGGTCTCACGTTCGCGACGGAGAGCCGTGATCCCGAGGAGCAGCTGCTCGGGGGGAACCGCGGGC
>JBASAE010000168.1:0-5817 GCA_049654285.1 Microbacterium sp. | reverse complement strand
GTCGATAGCCCTGCTCGATGCCGCTGCGCACGGCATCCGCGCCCGCCTCGCCGCGCAGCCGATAGGTGCCGAGTCCTTGTGCGGGCAGTGCGAACCCGTTGTGGGCGGTGAACGCGGTGGCGTCGGTCATGGGGTGCTCCTTCCACGTCGTGTCTCCACGGTAGACGCTCCGACGCCACGGTCGGCACGACGTCGGTAGCACCGCGTAACGTCGAGACGTGCAACCCGATCCGGAACCTCCGAGACTGCCCGGCGCGCCCGTGCTGCTCGCCCGCGACGCCGGCGGATGGCTGATGGTGTCCTTCGACGCCGCGCACCGCGAGATCGGCCGGGAGCACTGGGCGGAGGATTCCGTGGCCGAGGCCGTGGCACGCCGGGAGCTCGACAGCCCGCTCTGGGTGGTGCGCACGCTGCGGGAGGCGTATCCGCCGCTGCTCGCGGCGGGGGTGCGGCTGCGACGTGCGCATGACCTGCTGCTCTGCCACGCGATCCTGCGCGACACCGCACTGCTGGAGGATCCGCTCCCCGCTTCGGCGTCGTGGCTGCGCACAGAGCAGGCGGACGAGCAGGCACAGGCGCTGTTCGAGCTGGACTCCGGCCCCGAGACCGCGGGCACGGACGAGCAGATCGCGGAGTGGGGGCGCCAGCGGGCGGCTCTCACCGAGGCGCCCGACGCCCGGCTCGACCTGCTGTGCCGGGCGGAGTCCACCGGCGCGCTGATCGCCGAGGAGATGACGGCGGCGGGGCTGCCCTGGGACGTCGGGGTGCACGAGGCGATCCTCGAGGAGGCGCTCGGTCCCCGGCCTCTTCCCGGTGCCCGACCGGTGAGGATGGCCGAGCTGGCGGCCGAGATCGGCGTGCTGCTGGGGGAGGCGGACCCGCCGCTGGACAGCCCGCCGCGGCTGCTCCGCTCGCTGCACCGGGCGGGCATCCTGGTGGAGTCCACGTCGCGCTGGGAGCTCGCCGAGCAGCCGCACGCCGCGATCGCGCCCCTGCTGCAGTACAAGAAGCTCGCGCGCCTGCATGCCGCGAACGGCTGGGCATGGCTGCGGGACTGGGTGCGGGACGGGCGGTTCCGACCGGTCTACTTAGCCGGAGGGGTGGTCACCGGCCGGTGGGTGTCATCGGGCGGCGGCGCCCTGCAGATCCCGCGCGCGCTGCGGCCTGCGGTACGCGCGGACACGGGGTGGCGGCTCGTGCTCGCGGACGTCGCCCAGCTCGAGCCCCGCGTGCTGGCGGCGATGTCGCAGGGCCGGGAGATGGCGACCGCCGCACGCGGGGCCGACCTGTACGAGGGGGTCGTGCGCTCCGGCGCCGTGGCGACGCGATCCGAGGCCAAGTACGCCGTGCTCGGGGCGATGTACGGTGCGACGACCGGGGAGAGCGGTCGGCTCGTGCCGCGACTGCGGAAGGTGTTCCCCCGGGCCATGGCGCTCGTCGACCGGGCCGCGCGCACCGGAGAGGAGGGCGGCGTCGTGTCCACCCTGCTCGGTCGCAGCTCTCCGCCGCCGGATGCCGGGTGGCGGGCGGCGCAGGCCGGGGCGAGCGATCCGTCGGCGGGCGGCGCGGAGGAGCGTCGAGCGCGCAGCAGAGCGCGGGATCGGGGCCGGTTCACCCGCAATTTCGTGGTGCAGGGCACAGCGGCGGAATGGTCGTTGCTGTGGCTGGCCGAGATCCGTCACCGGCTTTGGCGCCTGCCCGCCACGCGGACGCCCGCCGTCGCGTCCGGCCCGGTGTTCGCGGAGCGCGCGCACCTGGCGTTCTTCCTGCATGACGAGGTGATCGTGCACTGCCCGGCCGATCAGGTGGAGGAGGTGGCACAGGTGGTGCGCGACGCGGCGGATGCCGCGACGGCCCGGTTGTTCCCCGGCTTCCCGATCGACATCCCACTCGACCTCCGCATCGCGGAGGATGCCGGCAAAGACCCCTAAGCTTGTGGGTGAACGGGTCGGCCGGACGGTCGCGTTGCGGGAGACCGCACCGAGGAACGTCCGGGCTCCACAGGGCAGGGCGGTGGGTAACACCCACCCGGAGCAATCCGCGAGACAGTGCCACAGAGAGAAGACCGCCCGGCCTCGGCCGGGTAAGGGTGAAAGGGTGGTGTAAGAGACCACCGGGGGCCGTGGTGACACGGCCTGCCAGGTAAACCTCGCCCGGAGCAAGGCCAGACAGAGGATGTTGACGCGGCTCGCCGAGTCCTCGGGTAGGCCGCTGGAGCGGCACGGCAACGTGTCGCCGAGAGAGATGACCGTCGAAGGGCGTTCCCGAGAGGGACCCCGGAACAGAACCCGGCGTACAGGCCGGCCCGTTCACCCCTCTGCCGGAGGGGTCAGCCGGCGCGGAACGCCGCGTAGCGGGCCAGGGCGATGGCCGTCGCCTCGGCGGTGTCGGCGGGGATCGGAGCGAAGAACTGCGGCTCGGGGGCGAGCGCATCGGCGTCCGCGTGCGACCAGGTTCCGATGACCCTTCCGTCCGCCAGGAGCACGGGGCGCACCATGCCGTTCTTCCCCGGTCCCACGATCGCGGCCTCGGCGGGTGTGCACACCGCGCTCCGGTCGGCGTAGGAGATGTAGTATTCGTCGAACGCGCCGAGCGCGTGAACGGAGGCGACGCCCGCCGCGCGCCGGGGCGGGGACGCCGCGAGGAAGAGCCCGTCCCCGACCTCGGTGAGGCGCCCCTGACCGCGCTCGGCCGCTTCGCGGGCCGTCCCCAGGGTCAGGCCTGACCACCAGGCGAAGTCCGCGGCACCGGCGGGGCCGTGACCGGCGACGTATCTCACGAACAGCTCGGCGAGCGGATCGTCGGGGACCGGGGCATCCGCGATCCACTCCTCGGCCAGCATGAAGAGCTGATCCTTGCCGACCAGCGGTCCTTGACAGAGCACGCCCGCGATCGAGAGGGCGAACAGCAGGTGGACACCGCGTTGATCCCTCGGGTCGATCCCCGCGGCCTCGAAGGCGGCGAAGGCCTGCGCCCTGGTCAGTCCGCCGTCCATCCGCTCGCGCAGCGCACGCTCGGCGACCGCGAGCACCGTCCCGTCGACCCCGAGCTGGCGGTGCCTGCCCGCGGCCTGCTGCCGTTGGCGTTGCGCGGTGATCGACAGCATCCAGCGCAGATCGCGTGCCGGGACGATGTGCAGCGTGCCGCGCATCGTCCATCCCCGGACCAGGGCGCCCCGTGCGAACGCGTCGTTCACCTCGGACACGGTCACGGCGCCCCTGGTCCGAGCGGCGAGCGCCCACCGTCCGGCCAGGAGGTTCTGGCTCTGCACCGCGAGCATGTGCTCCGCGGCATCCGTGACGGTCCTGGCGGGAGCCGTGAGCCGATGCGAGCGGAGCCGTTCGGACAGCAGGCGCTTCTGGTCCACCCGGATCAGTCTGCGGCGAGCGAAGCGGCGCCGATGATGCCGGAGGAGTTGCGGTGGATCGCCGGGACGATCGGGGTCTTCAGATCGAGCAGCGGAAGGAACTTCTCCGGATGCTTGGAGACGCCGCCGCCGACCACGAAGAGATCCGGGCTGAACAGGAACTCGACGTGGCGGAAGAAGACCTGCAGGCGGGCCGACCAGGCCTCCCAGGAGAGGCTCTCGCGCTCCATGGCGGAGTACGCGGTCCACTTCTCGATGGACGCGGTGTCGACCGACGTGCCGCCGTAGAGCAGGTGACCGAGCTCGGTGTTCGGCACGAGCACGCCGTCGTAGAGGAACGCCGAGCCGATGCCGGTCCCGAGGGTCGCGAGGATCGTGAGCCCCTCGGCGTCACGCGCGGCGCCGTGCCGGGCCTCGGCGACACCGGCGGCGTCCGCGTCGTTGACGAACGTGATGTCGCGTCCCAGGCCGTCCTCGAAGAACTTCTCGGCCTCGAAGTCGATCCAGTCCGAGGCGACGTTCGCCGCCGACAGGGTCTTGCCGTGCTTGACGATCGCGGGGAAGGCGACGCCCAGCGGCAGATGCGAATCGGTCACGTCGAGCGTGTCCAGCACCTGGCGTACGGTGGTGAGCACGTCGGCGGGCTTCGCGCCTTCCGGGGTGGGGACCCGCACGCGCTCCGAGTCGAGCCTCCCGTGCTGGAGGTTGACGATGCCAGCCTTGATGCCTGTGCCGCCGATGTCGACGCCGATCGCTTGTGCCATGCGCATCAGCCTAGCGAGACTGTCAGTGGGCGACGTGATCCGGCGACGTTAGGATCGTGAAAGGCACAGGCGAAAGGGCGGGGCCATGTTCGAGGACGACGACAAGTACTGGTACAACCTCTCGACCGGCGAGGTCGAGTTCGGCATGCTCTCGCCGTCGAGCAAGCGCGTCGGTCCGTTCGACACGGCCGAGGAGGCCGCGCGCGCCCCGGAGACGCTGAAGGAGCGGGCGCGGGCGTGGGCCGACGAGGAAGCGGCGGACGACGCCTGGGGCGCGGCCGGCGGGGACGCCGCCGGAGGCGATGTCTGAGATGGACCGCCAGCGGGATTTCGTGCTGCGCACGATCGAGGAGCGCGGCGTCAAGTTCGTGCGGCTGTGGTTCACCGATGTCATCGGCACCCTGAAGTCGGTGGCGATCGCGCCCGCCGAGGTCGAGGGGGCGTTCGCCGAGGGGATCGGCTTCGACGGCTCGGCGATCGAGGGGCTGACGCGCACCTTCGAGTCGGATCTCCTCGCCCAGCCCGATCCCACGACGTTCCAGATCCTGCCCTGGCGGGGCGAGGTGGACCCCACTGCTCGGATGTTCTGCGACCTGACGACCCCGGACGGCCGTCCGGCGGTCTCCGACCCGCGCCATGTGCTGCGCCGCACTCTGGCGAAGGCCGCGGATGCGGGGTTCACGTTCTACACGCATCCCGAGATCGAGTTCTACCTGCTGAAGTCCTCGCAGCTCGGCCCGGAGGGCCCGGTACCGGTCGATTCGGCGGGGTACTTCGACAACGTCCCCGGCGGGACGGCGCACGACTTCCGCCGTCGCTCGGTGCGGATGCTCGAGGACCTCGGCATCTCGGTGGAGTACAGCCACCACGAGGGCGGGCCCGGGCAGAACGAGATCGATCTGCGCTATGCGGACGCCCTGGCGACGGCGGACAACATCATGACCTTCCGCACGGTCGTGAAGGAGGTCGCGATCGAGCAGGGCGTCTACGCCACGTTCATGCCCAAGCCGCTCAGCGACCACCCCGGCAGCGGGATGCACACGCACATGTCGCTGTTCGAGGGCGACGTGAACGCGTTCTACGAGGAGGGCGCGCAGTACCAGCTCTCCAAGACCGGCCGGCAGTTCATCGCGGGCCTGCTGCGGCACGCCAACGAGATCTCGGCGGTGACCAATCAGTTCGTGAACTCGTACAAGCGCCTCTGGGGCGGCGGCGAGGCGCCGAGCTTCGTCACCTGGGGGCACAACAACCGGTCCGCGCTGGTGCGCGTGCCGATGTACAAGCCGACCAAGGGGCAGTCGTCCCGAGTCGAGTACCGCGCGCTCGATTCGGCGGCGAACCCGTATCTCGCCTACGCGCTCATGCTCGCCGCCGGGCTGAAGGGCATCGAGGAGGGCTACGACCTGCCGCCCGAGGCCGAGGACGACGTGTGGTCGCTGAGCGATGCCGAGCGCCGTGCACTGGGCTACGCGCCGCTGCCCGCGAGCCTCGATCACGCGCTGGAGTACATGGAGGAGTCCGAGCTGGTCGCCGAGACCTTGGGCGAGCAGGTGTTCAACTATGTTCTGCGGGGCAAGCGCAAGGAGTGGGAGGCGTACCGCGGTCAGGTCACGCCGTTCGAGCTCAAGAGCAATCTCGAACTGCTCTGATCCATGGCACGCCAGGACGAGTCCGTCTCACTGTCGG
>JBASAE010000167.1:0-2501 GCA_049654285.1 Microbacterium sp. | reverse complement strand
AGTGAGAGCTTGTCGCTCTCCTGGCCCGAGCCCGATGACCCGGACGCGTCCTCCACTGTCTGGCTGCACCCGTCGATTCCGGTCCGGTTCACCTTCGACGTGAAGCCCGACACCCTGGATCGGGGGTGGGTCGAGTCGATCATGCGGGCGGTCAACCTGACGGGCGCGATCCGGGTGGACGAGCATCTCGATCCCCGCCCCCGCCGCAGCAACTACCTGCCGAAGAGCGACTAAGGCCAACGGAGCGCTCACGGACGAGCCGGCCGCGGGAGCAGAACCGGCGCGCCGGTGCTCGATTCCCTGAGGCGGCTCGGAAGAAGGGCCCGGGATGCCGCATCCCGGGCCCTTCGCCGCATCCGGGCGTCAGATGATGCTTCGGCCCTCCTGCTTGGCCGTGCGGGCCTCCTTGGCGAAGGCGCGCACGATGACGGCGAGCGTGCCTGCCACGATGACCGGCCAGATCAGCACGTAGACGGTCAGGGCGATGGGGGACAGTTCCATGTCAGTTCCTCTCTGAGCCGCGGGCCGACGATGCGGACGAGGGCGTCGCCTCGTGCTCGCCGGAGAGCTCCGCGAGCTCGGCATCCAGATCCTCGTCGAAGTCGCCGGTGCGCTCCTTGATGACAGCGAAGTCGAACGGTGCCTTCCGGCTCGGCAGCGTCAACGCGACGCACACGATCGTCGAGACCGCGTAGGCGATCAGCGAGCCCGACAGCACCGGATAGGTGTGCAGGAAGCCGATCGAGAACGGCGCGGCGGCCAGCGTCGCGAGGGTGCCGACGATGAGCGCGATCCGCTTGCCGAAGAAGCCGAACGCCATCAGTCCCAGCACCACGCCGATGCCGATCGTGGACAGCACGTCGCTGACGATCGCGATCGGCCCGGTCAGCGGGATCCACTCGAAGCGCACCGGGAGGAACGCGGCGAGGGCCGCGACCACGGACACCGAGAACGCGAGGTTGGTGACCCGGTTCCAGTAGAAGCTGGCGATCACCGGGAACACCAGCGCGCCCCAGAGCGCGCCGACGAAGACCAGCAGATCGAGGATGTTGAACTGGCTGCCCGCGAAGAACAGCCCGGCGACCATCGCGACGATCATCGTGATCCGGCCGATGAGCACCATGGTGCGGGGGTTGGCGTTCTTCTTGCCGGCGATGTTCTGCCCGTAGACGTCGGCCATCACGATCGACGACAGGGCCGTGAGATCGGCGTCCGCCGTCGACGACAGCGAACCGATGATCATCACGAAGAACACGCACAGCAGCAGCGGCGGCAGGTAGGTGGCCGCCATCTGCGGGATGAGGTTGTTCACATCGCCGTCCATCGGGGCGACGCCGGCGTAGAGCGCGATGACGCCGAGCATCCCGATGCCGATGATGGTCGCCCCGTAGCCGAAGGTCGCGGTGACGAACGTCTTCTTGATGAGGTCTTCGCGCACCGCGAACAGCCGCTGCGCGATCGTCTGATTGCCGATCGCGTAGGCCAGCACGGCGGCGATGTATGGCGCGCCCTGGTTGAAGAACGCGTCGGAGGAGAAGAAGTCGGCCTGCTGCGGGGTGAGGTTGTGCGCACCCGTCTCGAACAGTGCGGGGCCGCCCGCGGCGAAGAAGATCACCGGGATGATCACGACCACCGCGCCGAGCATCGCGCACACCTGTGCGAAGTCGGTGAGCACGGACGCCCGGAACCCCGACCACAGCGTGTACAGCAGCACGCCGGCGCCGATCGCGAGGATGCCCTGGGTGAAGCTGAACGGCGAGAGCAGCGAGATGAGCGCACCGCCGGCGATGAGGTTGGAGGTGAGGCTGATGACGCTGCCGAGCACGTTGGAGCCGGCCAGCATCAGCTGGCTGGATCGTCCGTGCCGGGCGAACATCACCTCGGCGATGGTGTGCGCCCGCGGCGCGACCTGGCGGATGCGCCGGCCGAACGGATAGATCAGGAGGATCATCAGGGCGCCCCACAGACCGTAGTGGATGGGGCCCGAGATCCCGTACGTGTACCCGGAGGTCGCCGAGGCGTACATCGAGGACGCCCAGATCCAGGTCGCCGTCATGGATGCGGCGGAGATGCCGAACCCGATCCGCCCGCCGCCGGTCATGTAGCCGTCGGCGTTCTCGGTGCGCTTGCGGATGCGCAGGGACATGTACAGGCTGCCGCCGAAGAACAGCAGCATGAGCAGGACCACGATGGGCCATGCGAGTTGTTGGAGGTTTTCCACGTCTTCTCTTTCTTCTCGTCGGCACCGGCTGCGGTGCCGGGTCACGGGGGAAGGGAGAAGACGCTAACGGTTGGGCAGGGTCGCCTTCAGCGGGCCTGCGAGGAGTGTGCGGTTCGGGGTGATGGGCTGCCGTCGGGCTGTCACATGGTTCCTTCGTCCTGCGGGCACGCGCGCGGCCATCGTCCGGCGCCGGGACGACGCGCGCATGCACGGACGGCGGGGCCGTCCGACGGGGCCGAGACAGGGATACAGGGGCCATCCGCGACATGGCGCTGTCGCG
>JBASAE010000166.1:0-3459 GCA_049654285.1 Microbacterium sp. | reverse complement strand
GATTCGAGGTCGTCGGTCGCAGCGAGACCGACGAGGCCGGCCGGCCGTACCCGCTGCTCCACTTGAGGCTCAGCGAACCGTCCTGACCCGCTGAGCCAGCGCCCTGCACCGGTCTCAGACCAGGCTCAGCGCCTGCCGGGCGATCTCGAGCTCCTCGTCGGTGGGCACGACAAGGACGTCGACGGGGGCGCCGTCGGGTGAGATGCGGCGGACGCCGCCGCGCGCGGCGTTGCGGTCGGGGTCGACGACGACGCCGAGGAAGCCGAGCGTCGCCAGGGCATCCGCCCGCACCCTCGCCGCGTTCTCGCCGACGCCGGCGGTGAACGAGATCACGTCGATGCCGCCGAGCTGGGCGATGTACGCCCCGGCGTACGCGCGCAGGCGGTGGACGTACACGTCGTAGGCCAGGGTCGCGGCCTCCTCCCCCGCTTCGACGCCGGCGAGGATGTCGCGCATGTCGCTGCGTCCCGCCAGCCCCAGAAGACCGCTGCGCTTGTTCAGCAGGGTGTCCAGCTCGTCCGCTCCGAGCCCTGCGCGACGGGCGAGATGCAGCAGAACCGCCGGGTCGATGTCACCGGTGCGGGTGCCCATCACCAGCCCCTCCAGCGGGGTGAGGCCCATCGACGTCTCGACCGATCTGCCGCCGCGCACCGCGGTCACAGACGCCCCGTTGCCGAGGTGGAACACGAGCTGGCGCAGCGCGGGGTCGCCGGCGCGTCCGACGAACTCCGCGGCCCGCTCGCTGACGTACTTGTGGCTGGTGCCGTGGAATCCGTAGCGGCGCACCCGGTGTGCCCTCGCGACCTCGGCGTCGAGCGCGTAGGTGAATGCCGCGGGCGGCAGCGTCTGATGGAACGCGGTGTCGAACACCGCGACGTGCGGCACGTCGGGGAACGCCGCCCTCGCCGCACGGATGCCGGCCGCATTGGCCGGGTTGTGCAGCGGGGCGAGCACGGCGAGGTCCTCGATGTTGATCTCGACCAGGTTGTCGATCAGCGTCGGCTCGAAGAACCGCGCCCCGCCGTGCACCACGCGGTGCCCGACCGCGACCGGCGGGAACTCCGCCAGCTGCGGGCCGTGCTCGGCGAACGCCGCGAGCATCACGGCGAACGCCTCGTCGTGATCGCGGACCGGGCGCTCGACCCGCGCCGTCGCATCGAGCACGGTCGGCGCGGGCTCACCCGGGGCCGCATGCATCCGCCGGGTGTGCGCGGCGACGCCGGTGTCCTGCCCGATCCGCTCGATCAGCCCGACCGCGAGCTCGACCTCGCGCTCCATGTCCATCAGGCTGTACTTCAACGAGGACGAGCCGCTGTTGATGACGAGCACCACGCTCACGACGCGCTCCCCTGGGCCTGGATCGCGGTGATCGCGACGGTGTTGACGATGTCCTCGACGAGGGCGCCCCGGGACAGATCGTTGATCGGCTTGTTCAGGCCCTGCAGCACCGGGCCGATCGCGACCGCACCGGCCGAGCGCTGCACGGCCTTGTAGGTGTTGTTGCCGGTGTTCAGGTCGGGGAAGACGAACACCGTGGCCCGGCCCGCGACCGCCGAGTCCGGAAGCTTGGCCCGTGCGACGGCGGCATCCGCCGCGGCGTCGTACTGGATCGGCCCTTCGACCGGAAGCTCGGGCGCCCGCACGCGCACCAGAGCGGTCGCCTCGCGCACCTTGTCGACGTCGGTGCCCGATCCCGACTCGCCGGTGGAGTACGACAGCATCGCCACGCGCGGGTCGATGCCGAACTGCCGGGCGGTCTCGCTCGACGAGATGGCGATGTCGGCGAGCTGCGCCGCGGTCGGATCCGGGATCACCGCGCAGTCGCCGTAGACGAGCACCCGGTCGGCGAGCGCCATCAGGAACACGCTGGAGACCACATCGACGCCCGGCCTGGTCTTGATGATCTCGAACGCGGGGCGGATCGTGTGCGCCGTGGTGTGCGACGCCCCGGACACCATGCCGTCGGCGAGCCCCAGGTGCACCATCATCGTGCCGAAGTACGAGACGTCGGTGACGGTCTCGGCGGCCTGCTGCAGGGCGACGCCCTTGTGCGCGCGCAGCCGCGCGTACTCGGCGGCGAACCTCTCGACCAGCGCCGGGTCTGTGGGGCTGACGATCTGCGCGGCGGAGACGTCGACGCCGAGCTCGACCGCCCGCGCCCGGATCTCGTCCCCGTCGCCGAGGATCACCAGATCGGCGACGTCACGGGCGAGCAGCACGGCCGCCGCGCGCAGGATGCGGTCGTCGTCGCCCTCGGGCAGCACGATGCGCCGGCGCTGTGCGCGGGCACGTTCCAGCAGCCCGTATTCGAACATCAACGGGGTCACGACCGTGGACTCGGCCAGCCCCAGCCACGTCGACAGCTCGGTGATGTCGACATGGGTCTGGAACAGCGCGAGAGCGCGGTCGTAGCGCTGCCCCGACTCGGCGGAGAGCCGCCCACGGGTGCTCATGATGCGGCTGGCGGTGTCGAACGTGCCGAGATCGGTCGCGATGATCGGGATGCCCGAGGGGATGCCCTCGAGCAGGCGCTCGATCGGCTCGGGCAGCGCGAACGGCCCGTTCAACACGATGCCGGCGATCTGCGGGAAGGTCCCGGATGCTGCCGCGAGCAGTGCCGCGAGCAGCACCTCGGTGCGGTCGGCGGCGATGATCACCACCGCCCCCTCGGTGAGCCGCGGCAACACGTTGACCATCGACATGCCCGAGATGACGACGTCGAGCGCCTCCCTGTCGAGCAGCGCCGGGTCTCCCTTCAGCAGGCGCCCGTCGACGGCGCGCAGGATGCCCCGCATCGAGGGCGCCACCAGCATCCGGTCCTCGGGGATCGCCCACACCGGGGTCTCGCGGGGCTGGGCGGCCTGCACCCGCTCGGCGGACGCGGTGAGCGCGTCGGGGTCGACCCGGTTGACGATCACGGCGAACAGCTCGGCGCGCTCGGCGGTCAGCTCGGCGAAGGCCAGGGATGCCAGCTGGCCGAGCTCCGCGGGGGTACGCGCGGTCGTGGTGCCCAGCTGCTCGGCCTGCTGCCGCCGATCGCGACCGGAGAGCACCAGCAGCACCGGTGCGCCCAGGTTCGCGGCGATGCGGGCGTTGTAGCCGAGCTCGGCGGGCCCCGCGACGTCGGTGTAGTCGCTGCCCAGCACCACGACCGCGTCGCACTGCGCCTCGACGGCCTTGAAACGGGCCACGATCACCGCCAGCGCGCCATCGGCGTCGGCGCGCAGATCGTCGTAGGTGACGCCGATGCAGTCGTCGTAGTCGAGGTGCACGCCGTCATGGGCGAGCATCAGCTCGAGCACGTCGTCGCGCTCGTCCGCCGAGCGGGTGATGGGGCGGAACACCCCCACCCGCGGCGAGACGCGCATGAGCGCATCGAGCACGCCCAGTGCGATCGTGGACTTGCCGGTGTGCCCCTCGGCAGACGTGATGTAGATGCTCTGCGCCACGGTCTCAGCC
>JBASAE010000165.1:0-2250 GCA_049654285.1 Microbacterium sp. | reverse complement strand
GGGAGGGCGGACGCGACGATCCGAGCCTCACCATCGTGACGAACGCGCTCAACATCGCCTATGAGCTGGCGATCCGTCCGCAGGTGAAGATCGTGCTCACCGGAGGCGCGGCCCGGCCGCAGACCTTCGAGCTGGTCGGCCCGATCGTGGACCGCACCCTGTCCGACCTGGTGCTCGACTGGGCGTTCATCGGCGTCGACGGTGTGCACGCCGAGTACGGGGCGACCACCCTCGACGAGGGCGAGGCGCACGTGAACCGCGGCCTCGCGAAGGCGGCGCGGACCGTGGTCGTCGCCGCGGACGCCAGCAAGATGGACCGGACCTCGTTCGCCCGGATCCTGGAGCTCTCCGAGATCGACATCCTCCTCACCGACGCGTCTCCCGGCGAAGGACTGGCCCGTGCCCTCGACGACGCGGGCGTCCGGCTGCTGCTGAGCGGACAGGCGGACTGACAGCGGACGACGATTGTTACGTCACATTTCCCCCACCTTGTTGACACGGCGGCGAAGACCGTACTCTCGCTGCAGGGCATCCCGCCCGATCCACCCGACCTATCGCCCTAGGGGAATTCGAATGTCCGCAGACAACTGGCGTTTCGAGACCAAGCAGATCCACTCGGGCGCTGCGCCCGACCCGGTCACCGGCGCGCGCGCCACGCCGATCTACCAGACCACCTCGTACGTCTTCCGCGACACCCAGCACGCGGCCGACCTGTTCTCCCTGGCCGAGAACGGCAACATCTACACCCGCATCATGAACCCGACGCAGGACGTCGTGGAGCAGCGGCTCGCCGCGCTCGAGGGCGGCACCGCGGCCCTGCTGCTCGCCTCGGGCATGTCCGCCGTCAATCTGGCGATCCTCAACATCGCGGGCGCCGGCGACCACGTGGTCGCCTCCTCGGCGATCTACGGCGGCACCTACAACCTGCTGCGCTACACGCTGGCCAAGCTCGGCATCGAGACCACCTTCGTCGAGGACCAGGACGACCCCGAGGCCTGGCGCCGCGCGGTGCGCCCGAACACGAAGCTGTTCTTCGCCGAGACCATCGGCAACCCGAAGATCAACGTGCTCGACATCCGCACCGTCGCCGACATCGCCCACGAGAACGGCGTGCCGCTGATCGTCGACAACACCATCACCACCCCGTACCTGGTGCGCCCGTTCGAGCACGGCGCCGACATCGTCGTGAACGCCGCGACGAAGTTCCTCGGCGGCCACGGCACGGTCATCGCCGGTGCGATCGTCGACGGCGGCACCTTCCCGTGGTCGCAGCACGCCGACAGGTTCCCCGGCCTCACCGAGCCGGACCCGTCCTACCACGGCGTCAGCTACACCGGCGCGCTCGGCGACGGCGTCGCCTACATCATCAAGGCCCGTGTGCAGCTGCTGCGCGACACCGGCCCCGCGATCGCCCCGGCCAGCGCCTGGCAACTCATCCAGGGCATCGAGACCCTCTCGCTGCGGATCGAGCGCCACGTGCAGAACACCCAGGAGATCGCGGAGTGGCTCGAGGGCCACGACGACGTCGCCTCGGTCAGCTACGCAGGCCTGCCCTCGTCGCCGTGGTACTCCCACGCCAACACCTACGCCCCGAAGGGAGTCGGTGCGGTGCTGTCGTTCGAGCTCAAGGGCGGCGTCGACGTCGGCCGGGCGTTCGTCGACAACCTGAAGCTGTTCAGCCACCTCGCCAACATCGGCGACGTGCGCTCGCTGGTCATCCACCC
The DNA here is from genome assembly GCA_049654285.1 of Microbacterium sp. GTDB lineage: Bacteria > Actinomycetota > Actinomycetes > Actinomycetales > Microbacteriaceae > Microbacterium. The sequence goes on along the minus strand of JBASAE010000165.1, from coordinate 526 downwards.
GGCGTCGACCACGCATGCGCAGCTCAGCCCCGAGGAGCAGCTGTCCAGCGGCGTCACCCCGGGCCTGGTCCGCCTCTCGGTCGGCCTGGAGAGCGTGGACGACCTCAAGGCCGATCTGGAGCAGGCCCTCGTCGCCGCACGGGCGGTCGCCGACGCCGCTCGCGTCTGACGCCCCGACCTCTCCTCCTCAGAGATGGGGACGCCCCCGGACCTTCGCGGTCCGGGGGCGTCTTCGCGTCGGCGGTCACTCGTTCACGAGCACGGGAACCCCGGCTGCGGCGGAGACCGCCGCAGCCGGAAGGCCCGCAGGGACCTCGATACGGAACGACGTCGCCTCCGAGGGCGGACCGGTGTGCTCGTGCTCGCCCTCGGCGTGCTCCTCGAAGCGCGCTGTGCCGACCATCCGCCCGTCCGCGTCGTAGAACCCGGCGACGACGACCAGCTCCAGCAGGTCGCTGACGTCGGAGGTGACCTCCAGCGTCCCCGACACCGCGGAGCCGTCGAAAGTCAACCCGTGCACGACGAA
>JBASAE010000164.1:0-2649 GCA_049654285.1 Microbacterium sp. | reverse complement strand
CCGATCACGGCGAGGCTCGCCGGCACCCGGGACGACGCGGCCGCCTCGCGGCTCGTCCACGGGTCGGCGTCGCGGAGCCCGTCGATCGCCGGGATCACCGGATCCGATCCGGTCGCGACGACCACGGCCGCACGGGCGAGGAGCGCCGTCTCCCGCCCGTCTTCCCTCGCGACGCGCACACGCCGGGGGCCGTCCAGACGCGCGACGCCCCGGACGAGGTCGATGCCGGCTCCGGCGACCCACTCGACTTGAGAGGCGTCCGATCGGTGGTGGATCGTGTCGTCTCGGCGTGCGAGCACCGCGTCCGCATCGAGCCCGCCCACGATCGCCTGCGCAGCGCCGGCCACATGCTGTGCGGCGCGGAGCGCCTGCCCGGGACGGAGGAGCGCCTTCGTCGGCATGCACGCCCAGTACGAGCAGTCCCCACCCACCAGATCCTGCTCCACGAGGGCGACCGTCAGGCCGCCCTGGACCGCACGGTCTGCGGCGTTCTCGCCCGCGACCCCGGCGCCGATCACCACGACGTCATAACGGCTCTCGTCCATGTCCGTGCACCTCCGCACCGCCCACTGGCGACTCCGACAATCTCGAACGTCCTCGGGCCTTTGTCAAGGGCCTGGCGCGATGTCCCCGGAGCCGGGCGTGCGGGATGGCAGTAGCGTTGAGATACGCAGAGAAAGGGATCGCGATGGAGACGTTCGTGTTGGCCGGGGGATGCTTCTGGTGTCTGGACGCGGCGTACCGGCCCTTGCGAGGCGTGCAGTCGGTCGTCTCCGGGTACGCCGGCGGGACCGTGCCGAATCCCAGCTACGAGCAGGTGTGCACCGGCACGACGGGGCACGCCGAGGCCGTCGCGGTGACCTTCGACCCTGAGCAGATCCCCGCCGATGTCATCCTGGACGCCTTCTTCACGATGCACGATCCGCGGCAGCTGAACCGGCAGGGCAACGACATCGGCACGCAGTACCGCAGCGCGATGTTCCCTGCGGACGAGGCCCAGCGGACGCTCTTCGAGGCCGCTCGCGACCGTGCCGCCGGGTTCTGGGACGGCGAGCCGGTGACCGCGTTCGAGGGCCCGGCGGAGTTCTACCCCGCCGAGGACTACCATCAGGACTTCTTCGCCAAGAATCCGACGCAGGGGTACTGCCTCGCCGTCGCCGTGCCGAAGGTCAACAAGGTGCGCGCGAAGTTCGCGGAATACCTGGTCTGACTCGCTTCGCACATTCGACGAAGCGCCGCACGTTCTCCACGGAACTCGGGTCTCCGGTGTCCGGCCGCTCGCCGGGACGGGCACTCTGGTGCGATCCGGACATCGATCCGGGGCATCCAAGGAGAAAGACATGTCCGATTTCGTGACCATCCTCGGCAACGTCGCCAACGATCCGGTGCGCAACACGACCGGCAAGGGGGACGCCGTGATCAACTTCCGTCTCGCTTCGACACACCGCTGGTACGACAATCGCACCGGATCGTGGATCGATGGGCAGACCAACTGGTACGACGTCTCCGCGTTCCGGCAGCTCGCCGAGAACGCCAAGTCCTCGCTGCATATGGGAGATCCCGTCATCGTGACCGGGCGGCTCAAGCTGAAGAGGTGGGAGAACAACGGTCGCAGCGGCACCAGCGCCGAGATCGAGGCCGACGCGATCGGGCACAACCTGCGCCTCGGGGCGAGCGCTTTCGTGAAGCCGCATCGGGCCCTGGCGGAGCATGCCGAGCAGCGGTCCGGCCGTGCGGAGCCGTCGGATCGGGCGTGGCCCGCCGATCCGGATCCCGAGTCGGCCTGGGACGCCCCCGGCGAGGACGACGAGAGCTCGGGGGAGCATGCTGCGACCACGGCCTACGAGGAGCTCATCACGGTGTGAGCCCGCCGCGCTCGTCGTGTCCGACGTCCGGAGACCCGTGCCGGGCGTCGGATCGCGGGTGCCGTCGCCGCACCGTCCGCGCCGGAGCGTCCTCGCACAGGAAGACGGGTAGGCTGGTGAGTCGGCTCCCGGGAGCCGTTCGCGTGCTGCTGACAGAAGGAGAGTCGCTTCGTGGCCGAGTACATCTACTCCATGGTTCGAGCCCGCAAGGCCGTGGGTGACAAGCTCATCCTCGACGACGTGACGATGGCGTTCCTGCCAGGCGCGAAGATCGGCATGGTCGGCCCGAACGGCGCGGGGAAGTCCACGATCCTGAAGATCATGGCCGGGCTCGACACCCCGTCGAACGGGGAGGCGAAGCTCACCCCCGGCTTCTCGGTCGGCATTCTCATGCAGGAGCCGGAGCTCGATGAGTCGAAGACCGTGCTGGAGAACATCCAGGACGGCATCGCCATCAAGGCGAAGCTCGACCGGTTCAACGAGATCTCCGCGCTGATGGCCGATCCCGAGGCCGACTTCGACACCCTGCTGGCCGAGATGGGGACGCTGCAGGAGGAGATCGACGCGGCCGACGGCTGGGACCTCGACTCGCAGCTCGACCAGGCGATGGACGCTCTGCGCACGCCGCCGGGGGACGCCTCCATCGCGCCGCTGTCCGGCGGTGAGAAGCGTCGTGTCGCCCTGGCCAAGCTGCTCCTGCAGAAGCCCGACCTGCTGCTGCTCGACGAGCCCACCAACCACCTCGACGCCGAGAGCGTGCTCTGGCTCGAGCAGCATCTGCAGG
>JBASAE010000163.1:0-4342 GCA_049654285.1 Microbacterium sp. | reverse complement strand
GCACCGACCTGCGCACGCACGTGGCCCGCGGCGGAATGCTCCCGGCATCGGTCGTGACCGATCTCGAGCAGTCCCTGGACGCCGCCGCCCGCGCCGTGACGCAGGCCCTCTCCGCCCGCTGAGCCGGCACGCTCCCGCGCTGACCCCAGGTGTCACACATGCAGGAATCACAACCAGGATTCCCTGCACAAGAGACACCTGGTGCAGAGACGCCGGAGCCAGGTGCCACACATGCAGGAAACACAACCAGGATTCCCTGCATGGGTGACACCTGGCGCCCGCGCGAGCGCGGGCCCATCCCCTGGGCCTGGGACTACTCGGGCCAGATGTCCTTCTGATCGTCGGCGACCGGCTCCTCCTGGGGGACGACCAGGACGGAGCGGTGCTGCCGGTGCGCGAGACGCGCGGCGACCGATCCGGTGAAGAACTCACGCACCGACTCGCCGAACCCGCGCTTGCGCGTGCCGACCACGATCAGCTGCGCGTCGAGCGTGTTCGCGAGCTGTTTGATCGCGAGCGCCGGATCCCCGACGAGCTGACGCGCGACCCAGGTCACGCCCGCCTCGGCGAGCGCCTTCCCGGCCTCGGCCTGGACGGCCTCGAACTCGGCCGCGCCGAGGTCGACGTTCAGGTCGATCGGGGCGGAGTGCACGTACCCGTCCGGATCCTCATACGTCACGAACCGGGTGACATCGACGTGCACGACGACGAGCGGCACCCTGAGCAGCGTCGCGTAGCGCACCGCCTCGGCGAGCACATGGGCGGGCTGCCCCGGCTGCAGGCCGACGATCACAGCCTTCTGGAGTTCGGCGTCCGATGGGCCGCTGTCCTGTGGGGTGGAGGCGGGTTCTGACATGTCGTTCGCTCCCTTCACCGTTCGCACGAAGGCCGGTGGCCCTGGCGTGCGTGCTATCCTGAATGCTACTCTTACCGGCCGCGAGCCGGTGCCGTGGATAATACATCGGGCCTCTCATAGCCCGCTGCTGAACTCGTAAAAGGGGGTCTCGCGCATGGGCCGTGGCCGTCAGAAGGCGAAGCACACCAAGATCGCTCGCGAACTCAAGTCGTACAGTCCGACCGTGAACTTCTCCGCTTTGGAGAGCGAACTCGGACACCCCTCCTCGGAGGACGACCAGTACGTCGACAAGTGGGCGGATCAGTATGCCGACGAAGACGAGGACGAGCTCGAAAAGGCCTGAGCTCCGTCACCGACTCAGCCCCGGGGGGCCAGACCGCTGTCCCCCGGGGCTTCGTCGTCCGCGAGGGGCGCGAGGCATCACCAGGCGCCGTGGCGGCGCTCCCACTCGTCCTCGACCGTGCGTCGGCGGCCCGCGATCATGCCGGCCGGGATCGCGGCGATCAGGATGGCGCCGAGCATGATCAAGGGCCACGTCCACCCCTCGGTCACCGCGTGCAGCACCCCGAACAGCACCGGGAAGACCACGGCGATCGTGTAACCGACGCTCTGCACGAAGCTCGACAGCACCACCGCGCTCTCCGGCGTGCGGGAACGGATGCTGATCAGCACCAGCGCCAGAGGGAAGAGCAGGCCGCTCAGGCCGAACAGCACCGTCCACAGCCACAGCAGGGCGGGCTGCGGCGCGACGAGCAGCCCGGCCAGGCCGATCGCGCCGCCGATCGCGCCGACGAGGAACACCGGCCGGGTGGCCTGCAGCCGCACCACCAGCACCGGGACGAACAGCGAGGCGGGCAGGCCGATCGCGGCGAACAGCGACAGCAGGAGGCCGGCGGTCGCGGCATCGACCCCGGCAATGTCGACGTACACCTGCGGCAGCCAGGCGAACGACACGTACGCCATCGTCGACGAGGTCGCGAACGAGGCCGCGAGCGCCCACACCAGCGGGATGCGCGCGAGCCGCGCGAACATCGACTGGCTGCCGCGGGAGGTCACGATCGGACCGGTCGCGGCGAACTCCGCTCCCTCGCCGGACGTCTCATCCCTTCGGCCCGCCGCGCCCGTCCCCGGCGAGGCGACCGGAGAGCCTGCTCCCTGCACGTCCCCCCGCACCATCATCATGACCCACGGGATCACGCCGGCCAGGGCGAACAGCCCCCACAGCGCCAGCGAGACGCGCCAGCCCGCGGCGTCCGCGACCGGCACCGCGATCAGCGGAGGGAGGAAGGTCGACAGCGCCATCGACGACGTGTACAGCGTCATCATCAGGCCAAGTCGGTCCGGGAAGTACTTCTTCACCAGCGGCGGCATGAGTATGTTGCCCATGCCCACGCCGGCGAACACCACCGCGGTGGTCGCCAGCAGGCCGATCGAGTCCCCCACGACCCCGCGGAGCAGCAGCCCGAGCGTGATGATGCCGAGCGCGAGCGCGGTCAGCCGCTCCAGACCGAGCCACCGCTCCAACAGCGGCGTGACCAGGCCGCACACCGCGAAGCACGCCGGAGGAGCCGAGCCGATCAGCCCCATCACCGCCGGCGACAGGGGGAAGTCGGCCGTGATCAGATCGACCATCGGCGACAGCGAGGCGACGCCGGACCGCAGTGAGAACGCGCACAGCAGGATGCCCAGCACGGCGAGGACGCGACCGTGCCAGAGCGGCCGTGCGCCCGTCTGACTCACGACGTCTGCGACCTCTCCACCCACTCCAGGTACTCGTCGGTCACCGTGCCGGTGACGTACCGTCCGTCGAAGCAGCTCATGTCGAGGTCGGTCAGGTCGGATCCCTCGATGATCGCCGCCTTGAGGTCCTCGACCTCCTGGAACACGATGTGGTCGCAGCCCAGCTCCTCGGCGATCTCGGGGATCGTGCGACCGTGCGCGATGAGCTCCTGCCGGGAGGGCATGTTGATCCCGTAGACGTGCGGATGCCGCACCGGGGGCGCCGCCGAGGCGAAGGTGACGGAGAGCGCACCGGCGTCCCGGGCCATCTGGATGATCTGCTTGCTGGTGGTGCCGCGCACGATCGAGTCGTCGATGAGCAGCACGTTCTTGCCGCGGAACTCGGTCGACATCGCGTTCAGCTTCTGCCGCACGCTCTTCTTGCGCACCGCCTGCCCCGGCATGATGAACGTGCGGCCGACGTAGCGGTTCTTGTAGAAGCCCTCGCGGTACTCGATGCCGAGCCGGCGGGCCACCTCCATCGCGGCGGGACGCGAGGAGTCGGGGATCGGCATGACCACGTCGATCATCTCCCGCGGCACGTGCTTGGCGATCGTGTCGGCGAGCCGGTCGCCCATCCGCAGCCGCGACTCGTACACCGAGACGCCGTTCATCACCGAGTCGGGCCGCGCCAGGTACACGTACTCGAACGCGCACGGCGCGAGCTGCGGCGAGGCTGCGCACTGCTTGCTGAACAGCTCGCCGTCGTTCGTGATGAACACCGCCTCACCGGGGGCGATGTCACGCACGACCTCGTAGTCGGCGTTCTCCAGCACCAGCGACTCGCTCGCGACGACCCACTCGTCGGCCGCCGTGCGACGACGGCCCAGGATGAGCGGGCGGATGCCGAACGGATCGCGGAACGCGAGCATCCCGTAGCCGGCGATGATGGCGATCACCGCATAGGCGCCCTCGATGCGCTCATGCGTGCGGGACACCGCCTCGAAGATGCGCTCCGGGTCGAGGTCGACCGGGGACGTAGTGGTCTGCAGCTCGTGCGCGAGCACGTTCAGCAGCAGCTCGGTGTCGCTCGACGAGTTCAGGTGCCGGCGATCGACCTGCTCCAGCTCGGCGGTCAGCTCGCGCGTGTTGGTGAGGTTGCCGTTGTGGATGAGGATGATGCCGTACGGCGAGTTCACATAGAAGGGCTGCGCCTCCTCCTCGCTCGACGCGGTGCCCTTCGTGGCGTACCGCACGTGCCCGAGGCCGACGTTGCCGAGCAGCGCGCGCATGTCGCGGGTACGGAACGCCTCGCGCACCATGCCCTGCGCCTTCGCCATGTGCATCACGCCGTTCGGCTCCGCGGTGGCGATGCCCGTGGCATCCTGCCCGCGGTGCTGCAGCAGCAGCAGGGCGTCGTAGATGTCCTGATTGACGGGGCCGGTGCCGACCACTCCGACGATGCCGCACATGGGGTGTTACTCTGCTCCGTTCGCGCGGCCGGATGCCCCGTCCGCATATCTGCCCACCAGACGCACCGCGCCGCCGTCGACGCCCTTGGCACCCTCTTCGAAATGCCCGTCCGGGCGGTCGCCGGTATGCACCGTGCCGACCTGCCACGCCGGGATGCCCTCACCCGCGAGCGCCGAGATCGCGGCATCCCGCCGGCTCTGATCGATCACCGCGAGGAAGCCGATGCCGAGGTTCCAGGTGCCCTCGGTCTGCTCGATCGGGGTGCCGGCGATGTCGGCGAGCACCCGGAACACC
>JBASAE010000162.1:0-1801 GCA_049654285.1 Microbacterium sp. | reverse complement strand
TCCCCACACCGATCAGCCAATGTCGTGAGGGTTGCGAGGCCTTTGAGTGCGTGCACGCGTGGCGAGAGGTCGTTCTCTTTGAGGTTGAGGGCTGATTTCCCGAGAGAGCGCCGGGATCGGTTGCGTGCGGGATTGCTGGGCAGGAGGTCGTCGCGGACGGCTTCATCGAGGACGCGGACGAGGGGTGCGATGGTGTTCTTGATCGTTGACGCGGAGTGCTGGGTCTCCCATTGATCGATGGTGCGGTCGATCATCCCGGCTGTTATCTGCGACAACGGCAGATGCCCCAGCGCGGGGAGTACGCGGAGGCGGAGACCGAGCTTGTATCCGTCGACGGTGGAGGTGGGGTCAAGGCCACGCTGCCACCGGTCGCCGATCATGTCGACGTAGTCGGAGAGCAGGATGCGTTTGTCGATCCCGAGCTCGGCGGAGGCTTGCAGGTATTGGAAGAACTCGTCGGCTGCTTTCTCGTCGGGGACGACGAGGGCACGGGTGACGCGCTTGCGAGTGTGTGGGTCGATCCAACGGGCACGAGCACGGATTCCGGAGGCGCGGTGTTCAAGATCGGTGGTGACTTTCACCCCGATCGGCGGCACCGGGAGTGGCGCGGTGGGTTCAGGCGTGCTCATCGGTATCGAGGGACGCGAGCCACTGCTCGACCTGTTCGATGCGATACCTCGTCACCCCACAGATCCGGATGAACGGCGGCCCCTTCTTCTCTGCCCGCCACCTCGACAGCGTCGATTCCGACACCCGCAGGAACGCCGCGATCTCGCGGCTGTCTCGCAGTGGTGAAACAAGGACGTCGCTGGTCTGCTCGGTCATGACTGTTCGCTCCAATCGATGTTGACGATCTCCCGGATCGTCGCGTCCTGTTCCGCAGTCCGTGCCTTGACCTGTTCTTCGACGAACGCCAGGAAATCCTTCGTCCGCTCAGTCACCGGTGCCTCTGCCGTGGAGGGTTCGGTCCAGCCTTCTGGTTCGCCTCCAGGCCAGGCGGTGATGCGGGTGGGGCGGTCACGGTCCAGGCGTGTGCCGGAGATCGTGACCCAGTCGCGGAGGCGTTCGCGGGCGATAGAGAAGTCGTGGTGCCAGGCGAGGGCCTGGTTGCCTTTGGCTTGCGGGTCGAAGCAGAACAGCCAGTGTTGCCTGAGCGCTGACAGCTCCCACAAGAGTTCCGGGTGGCGGTGCCACATCGGAGGGACCACCTGTGCGGGGAGACCGTAGGTGTGGCGAAGCCAATCCACCCATCCGTTGAGTTCGAGGAGTTCGTGTTCGAGGTCGCCGGGTGGGAGGGTGCGCCAGTTGATCGGGCGTGGCACTTGCCCGAGTGCTGCCGCGAGGTCGCTGGCGTAGGCCTGCTTCGCGAGCTCGCGCGTCTTCTCTTCCACGCCGGGTGGGAGGTCGCCGAGATCCGCACCGTCGAAGTCTGGCCCCGGCGCATCCGAGGGTGACTGTTCACTGTTCATCGTCTACTCCTGGGCGAAAGACGCGCCGCTGATGCTGCGCGAGAGAGTGAAGAGAAGTGGGTGCGGCGACCAGGTGGAGGTGTGAGGATGGTCGCCGCACCCGGCATGAAAACCCCACGGGTTAGCGGGCAACGGCTTCGCGCTCCGCCGAGCCCGCGGCGGATGCGGCGGGTGGTTCAGTGTCCAGGTCTGCTTCACGCTGCGCGAGCACCTGCTGCATCTGTTCCCGGCCAGGGGCTTCGTGCTGCGGTGCCTCGCGTTCGGGTACTCCGCGGTCGACGGTGTAGCGGGTGATGTTGTTGTCGTGGCCGATCCGGGAAGCGACGAACTGT
>JBASAE010000161.1:0-2298 GCA_049654285.1 Microbacterium sp. | reverse complement strand
CGAGTAGCCCGCGAACGTAGTGAGCGAGCGTATCGAGACCCGCGTCCGCGCCCTGCAGCGCCTGCCAGGCCGTGTCGAGCCAGGCCCGCTGCTCCCCCGCCCTGGCGGCGTCCGGCACGTAGTGACGCACCGCGAACTCGGCGTTCAGCAGCACGCCGGTGAGCAGCAGGATGCTGTCCTCGACCGGGGCGTGTCGCCGCACGATCGCGAGATAGCGGTCCGGGGCGAGTTCGCCTTCACGGATCGCGTTCCACAGCGACGCCCAGATCAGGCCCCGCGCCAGGGCGTCGTCCAGCGTCGAGAGCGCCTTCTCGACCGCGGCGAGCGAGCGCGCATCGAGCCGGGCCTTCGCGTAGGTGAGGTCCTCGTCGTTCAGCAGCACGAGGTCGGCGTCGGCCCGGTCGAACGGGGTGCGCTCCTCGGTGACGTCAAGCTCCTCCCGGTCCCGCAGCATCAGCCGCCCGTCGCGCAGGTCGTATCGACCGACGCGCAGACGATGCGGACGGGCGTCCGTCTGCACGATCGCCCCGTCCTCTTCCCACGCGAGGACCGACACGCCCGAGGTCTGCAGCCACGCACGCGACCAGGAGCGCACGTCCCGTCCGGACACCTCGTCGAGCTGCACCAGCAGATCGTCCAGCGTGGTGTTGCCGTAGGCGTGCGCGGCGAAGTAGCGGCGCGCACCCTCGAAGAAGGCGTCCTCGCCGACGAAGGCGACGAGCTGCTTGAGCACCGCGGCGCCCTTCGCATAGGTGATGCCGTCGAAGTTGAGCTTCGCGGCCTCGAGATCGGGGATGTCGGCGACGACCGGATGCGTGGTGGGCAGCTGGTCCTGGGTGTACGCCCACGCCTTCCGGCGGTTGGCGAACGAGACCCAGGCGTCCGTGAAACGGGTCGCGGCGACCGAGGCGTGCGAGCCCATGTAGTCGGCGAACGACTCCTTGAGCCACAGATCGTCCCACCAGCGCATCGTGACGAGGTCGCCGAACCACATGTGCGCCATCTCGTGCAGGATCGTGTTGGCCCGCCCGGCGCGCTGCGCATCGGTCGCCGCGCCACGAGAGATGTAGGCCTCGGTGAACGTGACGAGACCGGGGTTCTCCATCGCGCCGAGGTTGTACTCCGGCACGAGGATCTGATCGTATTTGCCCCACGGGTAGGGAAAGTCGAAGGAACCCGTGAAGAAGCCCAGCCCCTGCTTCGTGACGGTGAGGAACTCCTCGGCCTCGAGGTGCTGCGCGAGGGATGCCCGGCATAGCAGCGCGAGCGGGACGGTCTGATCGCCGTGGCGCCATTCGTCCTCGATACGCGCGTAGGGGCCGGCGGCGACCGCGGTGATGTAGCTCGAGATCGGCAGCGTCGGCGCGAACTCGACGATCTGCACGCCGATGCCCTCGACGACCCGGACGGGGCTCTGGTTGGAGAGCACCTGCCAGCCGGCGGGCGCGGTGACGACGAACGTGTAGGGCGCCTTCAGATCGGGCTGCTCGAAGCACGCCATCACCCGACGCGAGTCCGCGGGCTCGTACTGCGTGTAGAGATAGGTCTGGTCGTCGACGGGGTCGTGGAACCGGTGCATCCCCTCGCCGGAACGGCTGTAGGCCCCGACGGCCTCGACTCGCACGGTGTTCTGCGCTCCGAGCCCGGCGAGCCTGATGCGGGCGCCGTCCCAGTCGACGGGCCGCTCGGTGCCGTTCAGCACGACCCGATCGACCCGCTCGCCGATGAAGTCCAGCCAGGTCTCCTCCGCGGTGGCGTCGAACTCCAGCGTGGTGACCGTCGGGAACCCGGTGCGAGCCCGCTCCGGAGCGCCGGTCAGATCGAGCTCGACCCGGATTCCGCGCAGCGCGATGTGCGCGGAACGGTCGGCGGTCTCGTCACGGCTGAGGTTCGCGGAGGACATCCCTCCATCGTGTCATGAAGAGCTGACCGCGAACCCGATGCCGATCGCGACGACGAGGAACAGGACGAGGTATCCCAGACAGGCGAGGTAGCCGAGGACCAGGCCGATGACCGCGAACACCTTGCCGCCCTCGCCGCTGCGCTTGAGCTGCGAGAGCGAGATGTGCCCGAGCACGACGGGGATGATCGCCAACCCCACCAGGCCTGTGATGAAAGAGGCGATCGCCAGGCCGTTGGTGCGCGGCGGGGCGTACGGCGCGCCATACCCCGGGGAGACGGGATAGGCGTCGGGCTGGGGAGGCTGGTAGCTCATGACTCAACGATAGAGCGCCGGCCGCCGCATCCGTCGCAATCCCTGGCACAGTCCTGTCGCGGTCCCGCGTCATCCTGCAGGCC
>JBASAE010000160.1:0-2168 GCA_049654285.1 Microbacterium sp. | reverse complement strand
GGGTCGGAGACCCACGCGATCCTGCTGCACGCCGCGGCGAACCTCGCCGGAGTCCCCGGCACCGACTCCCTGGAGGGGGCGCACGCGGCCCTCACCGCGGGTCTCGGCCCCGTGGTCGCGACCCTGTTCGCGGTCGGGCTGCTGGCCTCCGGACTCGCCTCGACCTCGGTGGGCGCCTACGCCGGCGCGGAGATCATGCACGGCCTGCTGCGGTTCCGGATGCCGCTGCTGGCCCGGCGACTGATCACGCTGGTCCCGGCGCTGGCGATCCTCGGGATGGGGATCGACCCCACGCTCGCCCTGGTGCTCAGCCAAGTGGTGCTGTCGTTCGGGATCCCGTTCGCGCTGGTGCCGTTGGTCGCGCTCACGGCGCGCCGCGGCGTGCTCGGGGAGTTCGTCAACCGGCGCGTGACGACGACGCTCGGCGTGGTGTGCGCGGGGGCGCTGATCGTGCTGAACGTCGCGCTGCTCGGGATGCTCGTGGTCGACGCCTGACCGCGGTGGCGGCGGGCGTTTCCGCCGCGGAGCGGCACGTGCATCGAACGAGCGCGGTGGGTCGAAGGGGTCGACGGCCGGGGAGACGACGGCGCTCCCCGGCTCAACCGCCCGTGGAGAAGGACGCCGTCACCGTCGCATCCGCCGGGACGTCCAGTGTCAGCAGGCGCGTGGCCGCATCCCACGACACCACCGTCGCGCCCTCGACCGTGGGCTCGGCGTCGCCGGGCAGGTACACCGCCGCCGGGCCGCCCTCGCGCACCGTGAAGGTCACTCCGCCCTCGCGGGAGGTCCACGACGCCAGCCCGGTGACCTCCCGCGGGTACGGGCGGTTCAGCCACCCGACCAGGTTGCGTGCCGCGCCTTCGGACTCGTACGGACCCCAGCTCCCGTCGTCGCGCGACCAGTACACGACGCCCATGCCCGCGGCATCCGCCGTCCGGTACACCAGCCGCACGTACTCCTCCGCGCCGGCGCTCGTCGTGTCCAGCCCGAACTCGCCGAGGATCACGGGCACCGCGCCGCGCCCCTGCCCGAGCGCCTCCGCGGTGCGCAGCACGTTCGACCGCCATTGCGCGACCGTTCCCTCGATGAGCCCGCGGGAGGGACCGGTGAAGCCGTCTCCGAGATCCATCGGCAACGGATACAGATGCGGGCAGAACGCCACGCGCGGATCCCCCTCCCGCGCGTCGTCGACGGGGCCGAGCGCGCTGGGCAGTCCCCAGTTGAAGCCGAAGGCCTGCGGCTCCAAGCACAGCCAGGTGTCGGGATCGACCTTGCGGATGGCATCCGCCGTGCGCTGGTACAGCGCCGTGAGCGGCCCCGACTCGAACGCCACCCCCTGCAGCGTGCCGCCGTAGGGCTCGTTCATCAGGTCGTACGCGACCACCGCATCGTTGTCGGCGAACCGGGCGGCGACGGCCTCCCAGGCATCCGCATAGTGCGCCATCAGCTCGGGATGCTCGCCGGTGGTGTTCCAGAAGTGGTCGAAGGCACGGATCGTGCCCGGTTCCAGGTAGACCAGCTCCCACATGTCCTGCGGTGAGACCGGCAGCCCGTCGGTGTGCGTCGCCCAGGCCGGGGCGCCGTTGCCCACATCGCCGCCCGGGGTGATCGCCGAGCCCCACAGGTCTTGATGCATGTCGAGCATGACGTGGTAGCCGCGCTCGGCGTACCAGCGCACGCGCTCCTCGACGGCATCGAGGTAGCCCTGGTCGATCACGCCCTTCACCGGTTCGACCGCCCGCCAGAAGATCAGGAAGCGCACGAAGTCCGTGCCCATGTCGGCCTGCTCGCGTAGGAGCTCCTCCCGGGTGAGCTCCGGCATCGAGTCGGGTGCGCTCTTCGCGCTGGACGCCGTGGAGAAGCCGTGCGCGACGATGCTGCGTCCGGTGGCATCCGTGAGGAACGACGTGCTCCGCTCCGGAGCGTTCCGCTGGGCCGCCGCGACCCCGCCGCCCGCGATCGCGAGCACGATCGCCGCGGAGAGGATCCACCGGCCGGGGTTGCGCATCGGACTCCCTCCGGCGTCGCTCGATCGGTGTGCGGCGGGCCTCGGAAGCCCGCCTTCGTCGGATGCTAGCATCGCGGAATGGCCGCCCAGCCCGACACCCCGCAGCGCCCCGAACCGGAGCGCGCCCGGCTCGGACGGGTCGGCTGGACGGCGCTGGTCC
>JBASAE010000159.1:0-3009 GCA_049654285.1 Microbacterium sp. | reverse complement strand
AAGGCGGTGGTGAAGCCCGCGAGGTACAGCGGCGCGATGCCCGCCCGTTTCTGGGTCACGCTCGATTCTCGCATCCGCTCCGCCGCCGGATCGAGGCGGGCCGGCAGGCGGGGCGATCGGTATCCGTCGCGCGGGGGATGTCCCGGGCGAGCGCGGAAAGTACGGTGGATGCATGCCCGCACCGTTCACCCGCACCCCGAGCGACCGCGACCTGCGCGGCGACCTGCTGCTCGCCGGCGTGCTGTTCGTCGGCGGCGTGCTCAGTGCGGCGCTGAGCTCGATCGCCGGGATCTACGGTGAGGAGCAGGCTCCGCTGTGGACCGCGCTGATCTACGTCACCGTCATCGCCGCGCCGATCGCGCTGCGCCGCCGGTTCCCCGCGACCGTCGCCGTGGTGGTCGCGACCGCGTACTTCCTCGCCGTGACGCTGAGGATCCCCGAGATGTACGTCGGCAACATCGCGATGTTCGTCGGCCTGTACACCGTGGGGGCCTGGGTGGGCGACCGCCGCCGTGCGCTGCTGGTGCGCATCGGCATCATCGCCGGCATGTTCGTCTGGCTGATCATCGCGATGTACCGGGACGCGATCGGCGAGGCGAACCGCGCAGAGGTCGCCGCCGGGCTGTTCTCGCCCTACGTCGCCTTCATGCTCATCAACATCCTGATCAACCTGCTGTACTTCGGCGGCGCCTACTACTTCGGCGAGCGCTCCTGGAACGCGGCGCGAGAACGCGACGTCCTCGCCCGCCGCACCGCCGAGCTCGAAGCCGAGCGCGAGGTGTCCGCGGCGCAGGCCGTCGCCCTCGACCGGGTGCGCATCGCCCGCGAGCTGCACGACGTCGTGGCCCATCACGTGTCCGTGATGGGCGTGCAGGCGGGGGCCGCCCGGCTGGTCGTCGATCAGGACCCGGAGCGGGCGAAGCGCATCCTCGGCGGGATCGAGGCCGCATCGCGCGACGCGATCGGCGACTTCCGCCGCCTGCTGGAGACGCTGCGCGCCCCCGGTGGCGAGGCCGACGATCCGGCGTCTACGTATTCCTTGGACGACATACAGCAGCTCGCGACCTCATCGACGGATGCCGGGCTGCCGACCGCGTACACGGTGGTCGGCGATCCGGCGCCGGTGCCGAGCGTCGTCGCGGTGAACCTGTACCGGATCGCGCAGGAGGCGCTCACCAATGCGCGCCGGCATGCGGGCCTGGGAGCCACCGCCGATGTGCGGGTGCGCTACGAGCAGGACGCCGTCGAGCTGGAGGTGGTGAACACCGGCCGCGCGATCGCGATGCTGAGGCCGGGCCTCGGTCAGCTCGGGATGCGGGAGCGCGCATATGCCTCAGGCGGCATGATCGAGCTCGCACCGCGCCCGCAGGGCGGTTTCCGGGTGAGGGCGACGGTTCCGCTGTCGCGTGCGGAGGCGGTGCGATGATCCGGGTGCTGATCGTCGACGATCATGCGATGCTGCGGGCGGGATTCCGCACGATCCTCGACACCCAGGCCGACATCGAGGTGGTCGGGGAGGCGGCGACCGGCGCCGAGGCGGTGGCCGCGGCGTCAGCCCTGCTGCCCGACGTCATCACCATGGACGTGCAGATGCCGGACATGGACGGCCTGGAGGCGACCCGCCGGATCGTCGCAGACCCCGGCATCCCCTCGGCGATCGCGATCGTGACGACCTTCGACCGCGACGACTACCTCTTCGACGCGCTGGACGCCGGGGCGAGCGGCTTCCTGCTCAAGAACGCCGGGCCCGAGGAGCTGCTGGCGGCAGTCCGCGCCCTGGCGTCGGGCGACGGCATGCTCGCCCCCGAGGTGACCCGCCGGGTGCTGGCACGGTTCGCCGCGACCCCTCCGGCTCAGGTCGCGCCCTCCGGGCCACCGTCACCCGGCACGCCGGCGGGCGCGGGGACCGGCGTCCTCTCCGACCCGCTCACCGAACGCGAGGCCGAGGTGCTGGCGCTCATGGCCGATGCGCGCAGCAACGCCGAGATCGCCGGCGCCCTGTTCATCGGAGAGGCGACCGTGAAGACCCACGTCTCCCGCATCCTGCAGAAGCTCGGCGCCCGCGACCGCGTGCAGGCGGTCGTGCTCGCGCACCGCCACGGCCTGACCTGACCCGATCCCGTCGCGACGGCTGCAGGGCAGGATGACACGTGCAGGGCGCATCCGCGGCGTGTCGCCCTGCACGTGTCGCTTCGTCCTGCATCCGTCGGGCGGCCCGGTCCCCTCGCGCTCGACCCGGGGATGGGCGAGACTCGGGTCATGAGAAGGCTCTCGCTCAGCCTGACCGGCATCGTCGCCGCCTGGCTCCTCGTCGATCTGTGGCGCCTCTGGACGCCCTCCCTCATCACCCTGTTCGGCCGCGCGGCCGAGACGCCCGCCGAGATCATGGGCGCCTACGCCCTGCTGATCATGGCGCTGCCGCTGGTCGTCATCGCGTTCCCGCGGCGTCCGGCCCCGATGCTCGCCGCGTGGCTGCTCGTGGCCGCGTTCGCCGTGCGGCTGCTGCTGCGACTGAACCCGGACGGCGGCGACGTGCAACTGTACGGCAGCTCGCTCGGCGTGGTCCTCACGGTCTCCGCGCTGTGTCTCGCGACGGGGGCGCTGGGTCGCACTCTGGTCCCGAGCGTGTTCCTCGGCGTGTTCCTCAGCGCGACGACGCACGCGATGCTGGGCGGCTTCGGCGCGGTGTGGCGGACGGACGCCTGGGACGTGGCGCTGCTGGCGGTCCAGGCGGTGCTGCTCGTCTGCGCCGTGCGCACCGCGGACACCACCCCCCGCGAGCCGGTCGCCGCCCGCACCGGACTGCTGCTCCTGCCGATGCTGCTGTTCGTGCTGCTCGCGCTCGGGAACATCGGGCGCGCCTCGACGGTCGACACGGTGTGGGGTCCGGTGGCGGCGGTGATCGGATGCGGAGCAGCGGCCGTCGTCGCCCTGCTTCCCGCACCGCGCCGCCGTCCCTGGGCCGCGGCCGCGCTGTTCGTCGCCGCGGTCGCGGTGTCGCTGTGGGGC
>JBASAE010000158.1:0-2084 GCA_049654285.1 Microbacterium sp. | reverse complement strand
GCCGTGAGCGTGCCGGCCTTGGCCCCGGCGTCCTGTCTCTCGCCGACCGTCTTCGCGATCAGGCCGAGTGCGACAGAGGCGGTCGCCGTCGCGCCGTCCCAGAGCACGACACGCGCGTCGTCGTCGGTGACGATGTCGCTCTGCGCACCCCATTCGGTGGTCACCGTGCCGACGCGGGTGCCGGCGGGGACCGCGGGGCTCTGCTCGTCGAGGGCCTTCTGGACCTGTGCGTACAGCGAGCGGGTCGCCTCTACCCGGGCGGCGTCGTCGGGCTGGCCGAGCACAGCCGCGTACAGCCGCACCGACTGTCCGTTCGCGGTGACGTCCTTCGCTGTGAGCAGGTTCCAGAAGTCGTCGGTCATCGTGCCGGTCTTGATGCCGACGATGCCCGGATCCTCCGCGAGGAGCGTGTTGGTGTTCTCGACGAGGCCGGCGCCGGGCAGCGTCACCGACTTCGTGCCGACGATCTCGGCGAAGACCGGATTGCGCATGGCGACCTCGCCGAGCCGGATCAGGGCGGCGGGAGTGGCCAGATTGCGCTCGTCGAAGCCGGACGGCGTCGCGATCGAGATGTCATCGATCCCCTGGTCGTGGAGCCATTTCGCGGCCGCGTCGGAGAACGCCGCATCCGAACCCCAGATCTCCTTCGAGAGGCGGTCGATGTAGTTGTTCGCGGAGCCGAGCAGTGTGCCCTGCAGGAGCTGGTACTCGGTGAGCGTGCCATCGACCGGGACGTCGAGCGCGGACTGGTCCGAGACGCGGTACTCCCAGTAGTCGAGGCTGTCCTGATAGGTGAACTCGAACGACGGACCCTGCTCGCCCGGCTGCAGCGGACGCTCTTCGAGCACCAGCGAGGAGCTCACGACCTTGGTGATGCTGGCGATCGGAGACTCGTCCGTGCTCGACGACACGGTGCCGATGCCCTGCACAGCAACCGCTGCGGTTCCGACCCCGGGCCAGGCGATCGCCGCCGCCGGGGCGGGATCGATGTGCACCGCGGTGGTCTTGACCTGGGGTGCGACGTTGTCGAGGGGCCAGAGCAGGGTCGTCGCGCAGTAGGCCGCGGCGAGCCCGGCGATCAGGCAGGACGGCACGAGTACCCGAGGCCGCAGCCATCCCGGTCTCAGACGCGCGTCGCTGAGCAGATCCGCGGGCGCGGGCGAGGCGGACTGCTCGTCGAGGACCGTGGTGATGGACCCCGTGGCGACCGCGTCGTCATCGACCCAGGCCAGGGCGGTCGGCTGCCGCGTCGCATCGGCCCAGGCCGCGGAGGGTGGTTCCACGGCGGGCGCCTGCTCGGTCGGGTCGGGTTCCGGGCCGGTGGGCGCGGCGGCCCGGTCGGAACCCGAGTCGGCGGACGTCACGGCCGGGTCGGCCGTCGGAGCGGGCTCGAGGTCGACGGACGGGGTGATCGGAGCGGGTTCCGAGCGGGTGGCGACGGTGGTCGGAGTGGATTGCGGGTCGGAGGATGCGGCGGCCGGCCCTCGGTTCGGATCGGCCGTCGGAGCGGGCTCGGCGTCAGAGACGTCATCCGCTGCCGAGGGTGTGGAATCCGCAGGCTCGGCCCACAGGAACTCCGCGAGCTCCTCAGGCTCGGGGGCGACGGGCTCGGCGTCCGCCGGGGGCGCGGTGATGACCGCGGCGACTCCCGGTTCCCTGGACTCCGGTGTCCGGTCGAGCGCGTCCTGCTGTCCCCGGCTCCGCGACTCCGACGCCCGGCGCTGCGCTCGCGCGGCGCGGCGACGCAGCAGCGCGCTCGGATCGTCGGGGGTCACCGTTCCACGGTACCGGATCGCCCTCGCCTCGCCATCTTCGTCCGCACCTGACTATGATCGAGAGCACAACCACGGGAGTCCGGCGAGCCGGGCTGAGAGGAAGCGAACCGCGCTTCGACCGTCGAACCTGATCCGGATCATGCCGGCGCAGGGAGGAGTCATGATGAGTGCATCCACGTCCATCCAGACCGAGAAGGCCGCCTCGGCGCGCATCCTGCGCTGGCGTGTCGTCGACATCGTCGTCGCCAGCGTCATCGCGGTGGCCTGCGCGGTGATCTTCCTGCTCTGGAACGTCGGCTACCAGGTGCC
>JBASAE010000157.1:0-3451 GCA_049654285.1 Microbacterium sp. | reverse complement strand
CGCGCCGCGCACGACGCCGGGCAGCACGGCCCGGGTGACGGCCTCGGCCGCGACCGTGAGCAGGGCGAGCACCACGACGACGGTCAGCAGCGCCCAGGGCCAGCGCCGGCGGCGCCGCTTCGGCTGCTCCGGCGACAGCAGGTCTTCGGGCAGCGGCAGAGTGGGGTACGCGGTGGTGTCGCTCACCCGGTCATTCTCTCAGTCGCCTGCCCACCGTTCGAAGCGCACGATTGGCTGTGTCCGCGACACGAAGGCAGCCAATCGCGCACTGCGAAGCGACAGGGCGGACCGACGTCACATCCGCTCGGGTGCGCTCACGCCGAGGAGCCCCAGACCGTTGCGCAGCACCTGACCGGTGGCGTCGTTCAGCCACAGCCGAGTGCGGTGCACGGTCTCGACCGGGGCGTCGCCCTGCGGGATCACCCGGCAGTTGTCATACCAGCGGTGGTAGAGCCCGGCGAGCTCCTCGAGGTAGCGCGCGACGCGGTGCGGCTCGCGCACGTCGGCCGCGAAGGCGACGATGCGCGGGAACTCCTGCAGCGCGCCGAGGAGTGCCGACTCGGTCTCATGCGTGAGCAGCTCTGGGGCGAACTCCGAGCGGTCGACACAGGACGCCGCGGCGTTGCGGGCGACGTTGTGCGTGCGGGCGTGCGCGTACTGCACGTAGAAGACCGGGTTGTCGTTGGTGCGCTTCTGCAGCACATCGAGATCGACGTCGAGGTTCGAGTCCGTCGCGCTGCGCGTGAGCGCATAGCGGGCGGCGTCCACCCCGACGATGCCGACGAGGTCCTCCAGGGTGACCACGGTGCCCGCGCGCTTGGACATCCGCATCGGCTGTCCGTCCTTCACCAGGTTCACCATCTGCCCGATGAGGATCTGCAGGTTGACCTCGGGCTCGTCCCCGTACGCCTCGCACATCGCCATCAGGCGCTTGACGTAGCCGTGGTGATCGGCACCGAGCATCATGATGCACCGGTTGAACCCGCGCTCGCGCTTGTCGAGGTAGTAGGCGAGGTCGCCGGAGATGTAGGCGGGCTCCCCGTCCGACTTGATCACGACGCGGTCCTTGTCGTCGCCGAACGCCGTGGTGCGCAGCCAGAGCGCGCCGTCCTGCTCGAACATGTGCCCCAGCTCGGTGAGCCGTGCGACCGCGCGGTCCACCGCCCCCGAGGTGTGCAGGTCGTTCTCGTGGAAGTAGACGTCGAAGTCGACCCCGAAATCATGCAGGCTCTGCTTGATCTCGTCGAACATGAACCCGACGCCGAGCTCGCGGAACGCCTCCTGCTTCGCCTCCGGGCTCAGCGCGTCGATGTCGCCGTCGTAGGACGCGGTGACGCGCTGAGCGATGTCGCCGATGTAGTCTCCGCCGTATCCGTCCTCGGGCGTCGGCTGTCCGTCGTGCGCGGCGACGAGGCTGCGCGAGAACCGGTCGATCTGCGCGCCGTGGTCGTTGAAGTAGTACTCCCGCGTGACCTGCGCGCCCTGGGCCGTGAGGATCCGGGCCAGGGCGTCTCCGACGGCGGCCCAGCGGGTCCCGCCGAGGTGGATCGGCCCGGTCGGGTTGGCCGAGACGAACTCGAGGTTGATGACCTCCTCGGCACGGGTGTCGTTGGTGCCGTAGGCCGCTCCGGCGTCGACGATGGTCTTCGCGAGGGCTCCGGCCGCCGCGGCGTCCAGCCGGATGTTGAGGAAGCCGGGGCCGGCCACGACCGCCTCGGCGATGCCCGGGACGCCGGCGATCTGGTCGGCGATCCACTGCGCGAGCTCGCGCGGGTTCGCTCCGAGGGGCTTGGCCAGCCGCATCGCGACGTTGGTCGCCCAGTCGCCGTGCTCACGGTTCCGCGGGCGCTCCAACACGATGTCGGACGCCGTCAGCGGGAGCCCCTCGTCGGGTCGCAGCGCGATGGCGATCGGGACGATGACGGCGTGCAGTTCCTGGGCGAGGGTCTCGGGGTTCATAGGCATCCCAGTCTACGGTGCGGACGTCCCCCGACCCGCGCGCGCAGCGGCGATGGACACCGTGAGGGCGGCGTGCCCTCCGGCGTCCGGCTCCGCACCGGCATGGCGCAGAGCGAGGTGGCCGGCGCCGACGACGCCGTCGGCGACCGGGATCCGCTCGACGCCCGGGGACACCGCCTCGACCCCGGCGGTGAACGCGTCTGCCAGCAGACCGGGCTGGGCGAGCACGCTGCCGCCGGTCACCAACGGCCCCGGTCCGCGGTGGATCGCGGCGAACGAGGCCGCCAGGAGCTCCCCCGCCCGTGTCAGGATGCCCTGCGCCTGCGCGTCCTCCTCCGCCGCGGCGAACGCGAGCGGAGCGAGCCGGGACAGCTCCACGGGCCGCAGCCGGTAGACCGTGCGGATCAGCGCCTCCAGCGAGGCCGGGCGCCCGTATCCGAGCACGTCGCCGGGGACGACGTCGAGCGCCTCGAGCACTGCGGCGGTGAGCGCCGTCGCCGGTCCGCGGCCGTCGAGATCCTCGACGGCCGCGAGGGCGACATGGTGGCCGATCCAGAAGCCGCTCCCCCGGTCGCCGAGCAGCCAGCCCAATCCGTCGACCGTGCCGCTCAGCTCTCCGTCCTCGACCCGGATGGCGGCGGCGCCTGTACCCGAGACGATCGCGTATCCCCCGGGTGACGCGGTGCCCGAGAAGTACAGCGCGAGCAGGTCGGACTCGAACTCCAGCTCCCCCCGGTAGCCCGCCTGTGACAGCGCGTCCTCGAGCCACCGCACGGCGCCGCCGCGCGCACCGTGCCCGGCCATCGCCGCGACGATCCCGGACACCTCGCCGACATCGCGGCCGGCAGCCGCCAGGGCCCGCTGCACCGCGTCGACGACGCTGGCTCCGGCGAGCTCCTCACCCGCCGACGTGGGGTTGCCGCTGCCGGATCCGCCGTAGCCCAGGCAGTCGCCGCTGCGGGTCAGCAGCACCGCTCGGGTGGACGTGCCACCGGCGTCCAGGCCGATGACGAGTCCATCGGTATCGGTTCGTGATCTGCTCATCGTTGACCTTCGAAGAGATTGAGAATATGTTTCGTACAGACGCTTACCAAACGTACGCGATTTTCACTGGAGGCAATGGTGCCACGGACTCTGCACACCGGAAGCGATGTCAGCATCGCACACCGGATCGATGCGGGCCGCGCCCACATGCCCTCCGCGATGGCCCGTGTCGCCGATCTCGTGGAGGGGGATCCCGCGGCCCCCATCACTCTCACGATCACCGAGCTCGCCCAGCAGGCGCGCACCTCGGCGGCGACGGTCACCCGCTTCTGCCGCCTCATCGGCTTCGACGGCTACACCCAGTTCCGCGTCACCGTCGCATCCGAGCTGGGCAGGGCCAGCGCCGGCGAGGAGCCGCGGCGTGCCCCGCGCCGGGACCTCGCCCCCGACGACCCGCCGGAGGTGCTCGTGCAGACGCTGCTCGAGACCCATCGCCGTGCGCTGCAGC
>JBASAE010000156.1:0-3013 GCA_049654285.1 Microbacterium sp. | reverse complement strand
AGCCCCGTGACGCCCTCCCGTTCGACCACTCCATCGGCGATCAGCCGCATCGCTCGGGCCGCGGCGTCGCCGCGCAGGTTCCAGTCCGGCGACCCCGGTGCGGCCTCGGGCAGGCAGCGCTTGCAGGCGCGATATCCCGCGTCGTGCGCGGCGGCGCTGGTCGGGTAGAACGTGACGTTCTGCGGCTTCGGCGTGCGCGCCGGACAGCTCGGGCGGCAGTAGATTCCGGTGGAGCGCACGGCGGTGACGAACTGCCCGTCGAAGCGCGTGTCCCGCGTGCTGACCGCGCGGTACCGCTCGTCGAAGGTCATCCCCTGGGTGCTCATACCCCCATGCTGTCATGCCCGATTCCCGCTGGCTCGCGGAAATCGGACATCACAGTGTCCGGCGACGCAGACACCCCGACGCCTGCAGGGCGACGCGTCACGTGCAGGGCGACACGCCGCGGTTCGGCCCTGCATACGGGCATCCGCCCTGCAAGTGGAACGCGGGCCGCCGGTCGGGATCGCCGCGCTCAGTGGAAGAAGTGCCGCTCCCCGGTGAAGAACATCGTCACGCCGGCCTTGCGCGCCGCGTCCACGACCTCGCCGTCACGCACCGATCCGCCGGGCTGCACGATCGCCGAGATGCCCGCGTCGATGAGCACCTGCGGTCCATCGGCGAACGGGAAGAACGCGTCCGAGGCGGCGACCGATCCGGCGGCGCGGTCCCCCGCGCGCTCCACGGCGAGCCGGCACGAGTCCACGCGGTTCACCTGGCCCATGCCGACGCCGACGGTGGCATTCCCCTTGGCGAGGACGATCGCGTTCGACTTCACCGCCCGGCAAGCCTTCCAGGCGAAGATGAGGTTCTCCATGTCCGCGTCGTCCGGGCGCTCGCCCGAGACCAGCTCCCAGTCCTTCGCGACCGAGCTGATGTCGTCGGGGAACCGGTCGGCGTCCTGCAGCAGCAGACCGCCGGAGACCAGGCGCACGTCCATCCGCTCCTGCTGCCAGTCGGCGGGCAGCTGCAGCAGGCGCAGGTTCTTCTTGGCCTTGAACACCTCCAGCGCCGCCGGCTCGAACGAGGGCGCGACGATCACCTCGGTGAAGATGTCCTTGAGGTTCTCGGCCATCTTCAGCGTCACGGTGCCGTTCGCGGCGATCACGCCGCCGTAGGCCGAGACCGGATCGCACTCGTGTGCGCGCAGGTGCGCGCTGGCGATCGGGTCGAGCGCGTTCGGGGCGGTCGTCGCGATGCCGCACGGGTTGGCGTGCTTGATGATCGCCACCGAGGGCAGCACCATGTCGTAGGCGGCGCGCAGCGCGGCGTCCGCATCGACGTAGTTGTTGTACGACATCTCCTTGCCCTGCAGCTGCGTGGCCTGGGCGATGCCGTGTCCGCCGGTGCGGGTGTAGATCGCGGCGCGCTGGTGGGAGTTCTCGCCGTAGCGCAGCGTCGCGAGTCGCTCGGCCTTGATCGTCAGGTGCTCGGGCAGGCTGACGTCCTCGCCGAGGGTGCCGTCGGCGAACCAGGTGGCGACCGCGGTGTCGTAGTTCGCGGTGTGCGCGAACGCGCGGGCGGCGAGCTCGCGGCGCTGCACCAGGGTGGTGCCACCGGTCTGCACGGCCTCGATGATCGCCGGGTACGACTCGGGCGACACGACGATCGCGACGTTGGCGTGGTTCTTCGCCGCGGCGCGCACCATCGCCGGTCCGCCGATGTCGATCTGCTCGACGACGTCGTCCGCCGCCGCGCCGGATGCCACGGTCTCGACGAAGGGGTACAGGTTGACGACCACGAGCTCGAAGGGCGAGATCCCCCGCTCGGCGAGCTGGCGCTCGTGGTCCTCCAGGCGCAGGTCGGCGAGGAGTCCGCCGTGGATCTTCGGATGCAGGGTCTTCACCCGGCCGTCGAGCATCTCCGCGACGCCCGTGACGGTCGCGACGTCGGTGACCGGATGGCCGGCCTCGCGGATCGCCGCCGCCGTGGATCCGGTCGAGACGATCTCGACGCCCGCTGCGGCGAGCGCCGTCGCGAGGTCGAGCAGGCCGGACTTGTCGCTCACCGACACGAGCGCACGCCGGATCGGGACCGTGTCGCGGTGACGGTACAGCGAGGGGTCCTGTCGAGGGCCGGCCATGTGATGCTCCTTCGGTTTCGAGACGCGGGTTCGGGTGTCGGACACGGATTCAGGGGGAGAGCACGAGGTCGCCGGTGGCGATCCGTCGCACGACGTCGATGAGCAGCCGCCGCTCGACGGGCTTGATGCGCTCGTGCAGGCTGTGCTCGGTGTCGTCGGGCAGCACCGGCACGCGCTCCTGCGCGAGGACCGGCCCCGAGTCGACGCCGTCGTCGACCACGATCACGCTGGCCCCGGTCTGCTCCGCCCCCGCGGCGAGCGCGTCGCGCACGCCGTGCGCCCCGGGGAACTCGGGCAGGTAGGCGGGGTGGGTGTTGACGATGCGCGGTGCGTAGCGGGCGACCAGTGCCGCCGGCAGGAGCCTCATCAGACCGCTGAGCACGATGAGGTCGGGCGACCAGACGTCGAGCTGGCGGCCGAGCTCGGCGCCCCAGGCGTCGCGGCTCTCGTGCTCGCGCCAGGGCACCGTGAAGGTGGGGATGCCGAACTCCTCGGCGTGCGCGAGGCCCGGGGCATCCCGATCGGCGCCCACGACGACCACCCGGGCGGGGAAGTCGGGGTGTCGGGCGGCTTCGAGCAGGGCACGGAGGTTCGAGCCGGTGCCCGAGATGAGAACGGCGACCGTCAGCACCCGGTCAGTCTATCGGGGCTGTGGGGTACGAGTCGGCCTCCGCGGAGTCCGCGGCCGGTGCCACCGCCCCGGCGCCGGGCGCCTCCGGCGCGGCCCGCCCGTCGGCGAGGAGCTGCTCGGCGTACCACCGGTCGGTGCGTTCCTCGGCGAGCTCGTCGCGGTGCCGCGGAGCGAGCAGCAGGATCGCCGCGCCCACCAGCACCTCGAGACCGATCGCGAGGGCGAACGGCCCCGGTGCGGGACCGGTGACCGCCAGACGT
>JBASAE010000155.1:0-7158 GCA_049654285.1 Microbacterium sp. | reverse complement strand
GGACAGCACGGCGAACGGCATCACGGCCGAGAGGTGTGGAGCGCGGGCGTCGGTCGTCATGCGGCGCGCAGGCTGCCCTCGATCGCCGGACGATGGCGCTCCCGGCCGCCGGTGCGGATCCCGGTCGCGCTCACCCGCGTCTCATAGAGGCCCGGCGTCCAGTTGCCCTCGATGAGGACCGGCTCCGTCGGTCCCACCGCGACGTCCCAGCCGACGTAGGGCACAGTGGGCACCTCGCGGGCGGCGCGGTCCGTCAACGCGACCACCTGATCCCACAACGGCACCCGGAAGTCGACGATCGACGCGCCCGAGTCCGGGTGCGTCTCATAGCGACTGCGGTGCTTGCCGGTGTGCCCGGGACCGAACGAGCGGCCCTCATCATCGATCATGGTGAAGAACCCGCCCCAGGTGAACTGGTCGCTCACGGCGCCGCGACCGAACTTCTGCGCCGCGGAGACGATGTGCACGGTCTCGCCGTCGAAGAACGTCACCACACGGGTGGTGTTCACGGTCCCCGCGCAGTACTCGGCGAGGTACGGGTGCTGCACGATGGGCTGCTCGAGCAGGGTCTGACCCTTCGCCCACAACTCGTCCCGGAGCGCCGCGAGGTCCTCCGACTCCGTGGTGTCGTACCGGAACACGCCCTTGCCCTCACGACCCACCGGGGTCTTCGCGATGATGATCGGGTGGCGTGCGGCGAAGGCCTCGAAGTCCGCGGCATCCGAGTCGTCCAGATCGAGCCACTCGCGCCCGAGATACTCGGCGAAGCGCTTGTTGAACGCGATCTTGTTCTCGAACTGCAGGACGTCGTGCGGGTCGTTCACCGCATTGGCGATGTGGTGCTGCACCAGCGAGGTCATGAACGTCTTGCGTTCGGCGGTGCTGAGAAGGGCGAAGTCGGCCTCGTAGTAGTCGATGTAGGCGGTGTCGTGGAAGGCCGCCCAGATCAGCATGTCGACGAAGACCTTCGGAGCGGACAGTCCCTGCTCCTCGGCGATCTGGGTCGCGAACGCCCAGACCCGTCCGGCGTCGAAGGCCTTGGCGCGCTTCAAGAAGTACTTCAGACGCGCACGGGGCGCGGCGGATCGAGACAACGGTCAACCTTTCCGATGCGCGCCGCAGAGCGGTGCGCGAAGCGTGCGGACACCGGTGTGCCCGGGCTCCATCGTAGTCTCCCCACCCCGCAGAACCCCGTGATTCCGCCGTGCTAGCCTGGCTCGGTGGATCAGAAGCGGTTGCGTCTCCAGTACCTCGTAGAGC
Organism: Microbacterium sp.; assembly: GCA_049654285.1. Taxonomy (GTDB): domain Bacteria; phylum Actinomycetota; class Actinomycetes; order Actinomycetales; family Microbacteriaceae; genus Microbacterium. The sequence continues at coordinate 5,898 of JBASAE010000155.1, read as the reverse complement.
GGGCACGCAGCGTCGACACCACACAGCTGTTCGAGCTCGCGCACCAGGTGCAGCGGGTCTCGAAGGCACCGATCCCGGTCATCGTCGCCGACATGCTCTGGTGCTCCGTGCGCTACGAGATGGGCTTCCGCGACTACGTCGTGTGGGACATCCGCACCCTGACCTCCGCCGAGCGCAAGACCTGGATGACGCACCCGAAGGCGTTCCGGCTGAACAGCACGCTGAACGGTCCCGACTCCCGCGCGATCGTCGGGGACAAGGTTCGTTTCCTGCAGGACTTCGCCGATCTCACCCGCCGGGACTGGCTCGACGTCGAGACGGCCTCCGACGCGGACCTGAGGGCGTTCCTCGACCGGCATCCCCGGGTCATCGCCAAGCCTGCGCGCGGCGAGGGCGGTGCGGGCATCGCGATCTACGAGACCACCGAGGTCTCGGACCTCGCGGACTGGCGCACGACGCTGATCGAGCGCGACCAGACGCTGCTCGAGGAGGTGCTGCGCCAGCACGACGATCTCTCGACGCTGTATCCCGACAGTGTGAACACCGTGCGGATGATCACCTACCGCGACCCGCAGGGCGAACTGCACGTGATCGCCTCGGTGCTGCGCATCGGAAACGGCAGCGTGATCGACAACTTCGCGAGCGGCGGCATGTTCACCATGCTCGACGACGACGGCAAGGCGCTCTACCCCGGCGTCGACAAGCAGTCGAACATCTATCGCGAGCACCCCGTCACCGGCACGCCCATCGCGGGCTTCCAGGTTCCGTTCTACCCGCAGGTGGTCGAGATGATCGCCGATGCCGCCACGCGGCTGCCGACGATCCCCTACGTGGGCTGGGACGTCGCGATCACCCCGGACGGCCCGGCGCTGATCGAGGCCAACCACAACTCCAGCGTGTTCCAGATGAAGCCCTCGGCCTCGGGCATCCGCACCGGGCTGCTGCACCGCTACCGCGACGCGATCGGATCGGGCGTCCTCGACAAGCGACGCTGAGCACGAGCAGCCGCGAGCGCTTCAGCCGCGGCGCTTGCGCAGCGCGTCGATCGCGACGCGCAGCTCAGGTGCGCGGAACAGCGCGAGGATGCCCGCATAGACCACGCCGCACACGACCGCGATGAGCACGGCGCCGACGCCTCCGCGGAGCATGTCCTGCAGCATCCAGCCCCCCATCCCGCCGGAGAGCAGGAACACGCTCCAGCCCGCCGCGGCAGCCGGGATCGCCGCCAGTGCGAACCGTGCGAGCGCCCACCAGGTCGGGGCCAGCCCGAGCGGGCCGATCTTGCGGCGCAGCAGGATCGTGGCGACGGTGGTCTGCACGATGCCGGAGAGCGCCTGCGCGAGCGCGACCGCGGCCGCGAGGTACTGCACCGGCACGATGGTGTCGACGTTCGTGGCGATGAGCAGGGTCAGCACCAGCACCAGTGAGCCCTGCACCACCGTGAAGAAGAACGGGGTGCGCGCGTCGCCGTAAGCGTAGAACGTGCGCTGCACGATGAACAGCACCGCCATCGGCAGCAGGCTCACCAGGTAGGCGAGCAGCACCGGGGCGACCGCGACCGCGTCCTCCCGGCTGGTGCTGAACACCCGCGCGGCGGGGAACGCCGCCACCGCGACCGCCGCGGCGGCGATCACGATGAACAGCCCCAGGGTGCGGATCGACTGGGCGATGTCGCCACGCAGCTCATCGTGGCGATCGGCCGCGGCGTGCTCGCTGATGCGGGTGAAGTACGGGGTGCCGATCGCGAGGATGATCATCGAGTACGGCACCATGTAGACCAGCCAGGCGTTCCCCGCAGCGGCGACCGAGGCGTACTCACCGGAGCTGGCCGACATCGTCTGGGTCTGCACGATGCCGACCAGCTCGCTGATCAGCGTGGTCATCAGCGTCCACTTGGCGAGGTTGCGCATGGTGCCCAGCCCCATGCCCCGCCAGCGGAAGTCGAGCCGCAGCGGCAGGCCCGCCTTGCGCCAGAAGATCGCCAGGACGACGGTCTGCCCGACGATGCCGAGGGTCGCCGTGCCCGCGAGGGCCGTCACCATCCACGGCGTCCACTGGGCGACATCGTTCTTGTGGTCGCCACCGAACAGCCAGATGAACGTGAGGAACCCGGCGATCGAGACCAGGTTGTTCACGATCGGCGCCCAGGCGTACGGCGTGAAGATGCGCCGTGCGTTGAGGATCTCGCCCAGCAGCGCGAACATGCCGTAGAAGAACAGCTGTGGAATGCACCAGTAGGCGAAGTACGTGGCCAGCAGGTGCTGGCCCGGAGTGAACTGTCCTCGGGAGAGCAGGGTGATCAGCAGCGGCGCACACAGGGTCGCCACGATGGTCACACCGCCCACGAGCACCGCGCCGAGCGTGATCAGCTTCACGAGGAAGTCGTGGCCGCCGTCCTTCTGGGCGCTCACTCGCACGACCGTGGGCACCACGACGCCGGTCAGGACACCCGCCGAGATGATCAGATAGATGCTGTTCGGCAGCTGGTTGGCGATCGCGAAGGCGTCGCTGACGCGGCCGATCGTGCCGATCGCGGCGATGAGCACCATGGTGCGCAGCAGGCCGGTGATCCGGGACGTGAGTGTCCCCGCGGCGATCATCGCGCTGGCGCGGCCGAGACTCATACGTCGCCCTTCGTGGCTGGTCGGGAGGGGTCGATCGCCATTATGGTGCGACCGCCTGGACACGATGCCCAGGGCGCGCTCACACCGAGCGGATGACCCCCAGCGGAGTGGACTGGTGCTCCTGCCCGAGCGGGTTGTCGCGCAGGATGTCGACCAGGCGCTGCTCGGCGACGCGGTCGAGCGTGGAACCCAGGATGTTGCCGCCGAGGTCGTTGATGTCGACGATCGCGACCTGCACGTCGACGTCCAGCAGGGCACGGAGGTGCGCCGCGACCTGCTTCGGCTTCTCCGGCCCGAGCACGACCGCCTTGTTGTACGGCGGGATCGTGCCCGAGGTCGGGCCGTCGATCGCCCGCGCCTTGTCACCGGCGATCCGGTAGAAGTCGCCACGGCGGCCGAGTGGCTTGGTCACCGCGGCGACGGCGGCGGCGAGCAGGATGCGCGGCGTCCCGCACTCCCGCAGCGCCATCTCCATGGTCTCCGGCATGCCGAGGCCGATGCCGTGCGGGGTGCGCGTGACGTACTTCGACAGGAACAGCGCAAGCCTGCGCGGCTGGATCTCGTCGAGCGTGAACGACCGGCCCTGGGTGATCGCGACGATCTTCTCGGTGACGAACAGCAGATCCCCCGGCTGCAGGTGCTCGGGCGCGTACTCGAGGATGACCTCGTCCAGCGAGTCGCCCGGCATCACCACGCGGGTGCGGATGGGGATGCGCTGGTACGCGACGCCGTCGACCTCGACGGTGAGGGCTTTGCCCTCGTTCGGCCCGGCCATCACTCGAGGTAGTCCCGCAGGGACTGCGACCGGCTCGGGTGCCGAAGCTTGGCCATCGTCTTCGACTCGATCTGGCGGATGCGCTCGCGCGTGACGCCGAACGTGTCGCCGATCTGGTCGAGCGTCTTGGGCTGTCCGTCGCCCAGGCCGAAGCGCATCCGGATCACGCCCGCCTCGCGCTCGGACAACGAATCGAGCAGCTGCTCGAGCTGACGCTGCAGCATCGTGAACCCGACCGCATCGGCTGGCACGACCGCCTCGGTGTCCTCGATCAGGTCACCGAACTCGCTGTCGCCGTCCTCGCCGAGCGGGGTGTGCAGCGAGATCGGCTCACGACCGTACTTCTGCACCTCGATGACCTTCTCAGGGGTCATGTCGAGCTCGCGGGAGAGCTCTTCCGGCGTGGGCTCGCGGCCCAGGTCCTGCAGCATCTGGCGCTGCACGCGGGCGAGCTTGTTGATGACCTCGACCATGTGCACCGGGATGCGGATCGTGCGGGCCTGATCGGCCATGGCACGGGTGATCGCCTGACGGATCCACCAGGTGGCGTAGGTCGAGAACTTGAAGCCCTTGGTGTAGTCGAACTTCTCGACGGCGCGGATGAGGCCCAGGTTGCCCTCCTGGATGAGGTCCAGGAACTGCATGCCGCGGCCGGTGTAGCGCTTGGCGAGGCTGACCACGAGACGCAGGTTCGCGCCGAGCAGGTGGCTCTTCGCCCGCTGGCCGTCCCGGGCGACCCACTGCAGGTCCAGACCCAGCTGACCGGCCTTCTCGGCAGCCGACATGTCGGACAGTTTCTCCTCCGCGAACAGACCTGCTTCGATCCGCATCGCGAGCTCGACCTCTTCGGCCGCGTTCAGCAGCGCGACCTTTCCGATCTGCTTGAGGTAGTCCTTGACCGGGTCGGCGGTGGCACCGGTGATCTGGGTGGAGTAGACGGGGACGTCGTCCTCGTCGTTCGAGGTGATGACGATCGCGCCGGTGGGCAGCGGCTCGGTGAAGACCGGCTTCTTGTCGCCGTCCTCCTCCTCGCTCTCCTCGCTCTCCTCCGACGTCTCCTCGGCGGCTTCGGGCTCGGCGGCCGCCTTCTTCGACTTCGCGGCGGTGCGCTTGGCGGCGGGCTTCTTCGCGGGCGCCTCCTCGCCGACCGCGTCGACGACGGTCTCCTCCGCTGCTTCGGCCTCGACGGCGGCCGTCGTCTTCTTCGTCGTCCGGGACTTCTTGGTCGTGGCTTGAGTCACGTTTCGCCTTTCACAGGGCTGGGCTCGCCCCGATCCATTTCGGACACTAGTAAGACCCTTGTCAAGTCCGATCGCGAAAACGACGGTTGACAACGGGTCGAGATTCCATTATCACACACTCACGGGTCGATGGGCGCCGCAACCGGGATCCCTCGGTCGCCGCATGCGTCAGCCGCGCTTCTGCTCGTCGTCGCCTGACGGTCGCGAGGCCAGGTATCGCTCCAGCTCGGCCGCGATCTCGTCGGCGCTGGGAAGATCCCGCTCGTCGAACGCACCCTCGTCGACGTCCTCGGGGTCACGGCCGGCCATGTACGCGTCGTAGCGGTTCTCCAGCGTGTGCACCATCTGCATCAGCTCGTCGTTGCCGTGCACCTGGTCGTTCACCCGGCCCAGGTACTCGTCGCGGCGGTCCTGCACCTCGTCCATGCGCAGCACCAGGCCGGACGCGGACATCACGCGGTCGGCGGCGACGATCATCGCGTCGGGGTACTCGGTGTCCGCGAGATAGTGCGGCACGAGCAGCACGAAGCCCACCACCCGATCGCCGCGCTCGGAGAACCGGTACTCCAGGAGGTGCCCGGCCGTCGCCGGCGCATTGGTGCGCGGCCGCCAGACCGAGTGCGCCACCGTGAGATCGCGTCGATTGCCGCTGACCGTGGTGCCGATCGGGCGGGTGTGCGGCACGGGCATCGGGATGGCGTGCACCCAGGTGACGCCGGAGACCTCGAACTCGGCGGCGAGGTCCAGCACCGCCTGCGCGAACGCGTTCCACGCGAAATCGGGCTCGTACCCGGTCAGCGTCAAGAACGGCTGGCCGAGCGCGTCGTGTGCGAGCGAGAGCTCGAGTCGGGCCGGGTGGTACCCGGTCAGGTGGTCCTGATCGAACTCGATCATCGGCCGCCGCGCCCGGTAGTCGAGCAGGACATCGTTGTCGAACACCTCGACGGGCTGCGGAGCGGTCGTCGCCGAGAGCTGCTCGATCAGCCCGGAGACGGCGCCGCCGGCGTCGGTGAAGCCCGTCAGCAGGACGATCAGGGGAAGCCCGGAGGGCACGACGGGACCGTTCTCGACGCGCGCGTGGACGTTTCCGATGAAGGACATGCCTCCATGCTACGAGGCCCGCCCTCGGCGGGGGCGGCGCCGCTCATGCTGAGAGCGAACACGGCTCGTCGGCGTCGCGACCCCGCACGCGACGCCTGAATAGGATGGAGGCATGACGCTCCCCGCGCTCTCGCACACGACCGGCCCGTTCCCCGAC
>JBASAE010000154.1:0-3902 GCA_049654285.1 Microbacterium sp. | reverse complement strand
GGCACGAACAGTGAGGTTCCTGCTTGGTCATCGGAGCGCGAGTGCGGCGATGGAGGCTCAGCGGTGCCAAGACGACGTCTGGCCGGGACCTCGTCTTGGTTGGTACCTCCGGTCACTCAGAGTCGTCGCCAAAGTACTCGTTGATGAGGAGATTCCCACGAAACCACGAGCACGCGAGGTCGGACCAGACAGCGGCGGGGAAGTGCCCGTCGATCCGGAAGAGCTTCCTGTAGCGATCGCCCTTACCGCGGTTCTTGAAATCGTGCTGGGCCCGGGGATATCTGTCTCTGGCGTATGCCTTGACTGCCCCGTCGCAATGGATGAATTCGCGCTTAGTAGTGTCGCGGATGGCATGAAGGTATCGAGCAAACACCCACTCAGACTTGGCCTCTGGTGGTGGCATGAACTCTTCGATCTCTACGGTCTTCAGAGAACCATCGACGGTCCACCGAACCGAAAGCCCAGCGTAAGGATTGAGCAGGGACGTGCCACCGTCAGGATCGCCGTGGAATGTCTCGCCGACAATCGCCAAGTTGTCGAGGTCGGCCTCGGAAAGTGAGGGCCCATACCAATAGTCGGCCTCGTGGATTTCGCGGTACTCCTCTTTGAACTGGAGGCGACGTTCATCGAGCGCGAACCGTGCTGTCAGCCGATACTTCTCTGCCATTCGTAGGACGGTCCCGATAAGACCGTAATGAATACCCGACCCGTAGCCCCGCCGAAGGAGCTGGTGATAGTGGAACGCGTAGTCGCCTGTGTGAAGGCCCCATGGGCGTGCATCGAGACCTGTCACCTTGACGAGCCCACTCTCGTCCAGGAGGGGAATCAGATCGGGAGCCATTGCGAATACTCGTGAGTCGGCCGCTGGATAGCCGAAGAGATCGATTAGCGGATCGGCGTAGTCCGACCATGTGGCTGCTTCAAGCAGCGACTCAGATAGTGAGCGACGCCGCACCAGGTCGGGAAGTCGCGCGTGAATCTCGCTGGTCGTCTTCGGCTCGGCTGCTACCCATTGATCGAGCAGCTGGATGGCTGCTGCTCGTGACTGCATAAGACGGGGACGGTCGTCAGAGAACAGGAAAGCCGGGGACGAGTCGAGGTCAAGCATCGTCCTGCGTAGCTCGTCGAACCGGGGCCCAAGGTGCGCGCGAACCGCGGCGACGTGATCCGGGTCCAGATTGAAAGGCATGATGCGAGGGTATCGACGGAAGAGCCGGTGGCCCACCGATAACTCATCTCAATCACCCGCCAAGACCCGCCACCAACCGGCTACACTCGTACCAAGCGAACCGCCCGGTTCCCTGTAAACACAAGGGAATCCGCGAGTTCCCGAGACGATCGGCGGAGACCGGAAATTGCCCGGACCCTCCAAGGGGTCGCAGGTTCAAATCCTGCCAGCGCGATAAAGAGCGCTGAGGATATTTAGCTTTCATCAGAGCTTTGTCGTGACTTGCGGCGGGTCGTTGGTACCCACAGGTTCCTCGCACACAAAAGCGACATCGTCCCAGCCGCCGCTGGGCAACTCACCGCTTGGACGGTCGCACCTTCCGGTAGGGGTGGTTGTCGATGCGCTGGGTGACCGCCGTGATCACACTCTCGTAGGACTCGGACTTGCGCGCGATCGACATGAGCCGCTTGGTCGTCTTGCTCGCGGCGCGCAGGTTCATCGGCCGTCCTTCGATGCCGTACAGCAGCAGTGCCCACTCCGGAAGGATGGAGAGCACTCCGTCGGTGACGATGATCGTGGTCCACGCCGTCACGGGGTTGCCTGCGAAACGCGGCTTGCGCAGCTGGCGGGTCACCTCCGCCGCGGGAAGGCACAACGAGAGCCAGTGGCGCTGCTCATCGATGTGGGCCTCCAGCTCGGTGCGGGTGGCCGGGAGCTCTCCGGCATCCATTCCCAGCAGCTGTGCCGAGATGTGCTGCTCGCGGACGAAGGCGTCTTCCTCCTCGCGGGAGAGGGGCAGTCCGAACGCCTCCGCCGAACGCAGCAGCCCGTACACCAGCGTGTTGTGCGTCCAGGCCATCCATGCAGGCTCCTCCGCACGCAGCGTCATGCCGGAGTGCGGGTCCTCCCACACCGCATGCGCGTGCATGCGACGCACGGAGGTGGCTGCGGCATCCGCATGGGCTTTGTCGCCGAAGGCGATCGTGTCGAGGTAACGACCGGTGCGCTCGTCGCGGCCCGCGGCGTCTCCGTACGACGCTGTCGCGTGATCGAACAGACGCATCATGTTCGGGTTCAGCGCCTGCAGCAGCAGCGCGGCCATGCCGCCGAGCTTCGTCGCCGGATCGGCGAACACCTTCCACGTCACACTGTCCGGCCCGAAATAACCGTCGTCGCTACGGGTCGTGTCGAGAGGGGTGGGCAGCATCGACGGGGGCATGGGACTCCTTGTTCACGTGTGCAGGCTCGGGGGCATGCACGAGGGGCTCCTCACACACTATCGAGACGGCTCGACGTGTCTGCGCCCCGGGCAGGTCGTCGCCACCGATAGGCTGATCGGCGTTGCATCCGGTCGGCCGGCTGCCCGGCCGAAAGGGACGATCGTGTTGTCGCAACCCCGAACCCATGTGTGGGCGACCACCCGAGACCTCCTCACCACGGGCGTGCGCGTGCTGAGACGCGGCGGCCCGGCCCTGGCGCTCCTGTACGTGCTCTCCCAGGCAGCGATCACCCTGGCGGCGATGCCCGTCCTCGGCTGGCTGGTGCGTGAGGCCCTCGCCGCTGCGGGCCTTGTCGGCATCGACATGCCGCAGCTCGGCAGAGTGTTCGCCTCACCCGTGTCGATCGGGCTCTTCCTGCTGGTTCTCGTCCTCGGTTACCTGCTCGTCCTCGGCCAGCTCTTGCTGCTGCTCGTCGCAGTGCGCCGAACGCTCGCAGGCGAGGAACTCCACCTGCCCGCGGTGATCAACGACGTCACCCTGCTGTTCCGCAGGCTGCTGCACCCGAGCTCGCTGGGACTGGCGCCCTACCTGCTGCTTCTCCTTCCGCTGGCGGGGTTCGGATTCTTCTCGGTGCTGACGCGCACGATAGCGGTGCCGTCGTTCATCACCGGTGAGCTCACCAAGACCGTGCCCGGGACCATCGGCTACGTCGTCTTCCTTCTCGTCATCGGATTTCTCTGCGAGCGATTCGCCCTCACCCTCCCGCTGTTCTCGGTGGCAGAGATCTCCGGAGCGGCGGCCGTCAGGCTCAGCTGGCGTCTCACTCGAAGGAACCAGTCCGCATTGGCTCTCGCCATCGTCGCGATCGCCATCACCGGCATGGTCGCTGGATTCCTCCTCCTGCTGACGAGCATCGCGCCGACCCTGCTGACGGATGCGCTCTGGCCGGCAGCCTCACCCGCCGTCGCCGCGATCATGCTCGCGCTGGCGGTCACCGCCGGCATCCTCATCATGGGCGCCGCTGTCGTCATGGTCGCGGCGGTGCTGCTGCGCAGCCTCGAGCTCACGCTCGACGCCGACCCTGAGATCGTCGTTGCGCACCGAGTCGTTCCGTCATCGCCCTCTCCACGCAGAACCACGCGGGGGCGCAAGCGACGTGCCGTTCTGGCGGGCACCGTACTCGTCGCACTCGCCGCAGGGGCAGGGGCGCTCACCTCCCCGTTCATCTTTGAGATGTCGCGCCAGCCGAGCTCACTCGTTCTGGCGCACCGCGGCTTCTCATCGCTGGGAGTGGAGAACACGATCTCCGCGCTCGACGGAGCGCGATCCGTCGGCTCCGATCTCGTCGAGATGGACGTCATGCAGACGGCCGACGAAGGCTTCGTGGTGCTGCATGACAGCAATCTCAGCCGCCTCGCGGACCGCGACGTCCATATCGCCGACCTCACCCTCGCCGAAGCCACCGGCATCACCGTGAAGGACCTCACCGGAAATCACGACCTCATTCCGAGCCT
>JBASAE010000153.1:0-2654 GCA_049654285.1 Microbacterium sp. | reverse complement strand
CCCGACGACCTGCCGGGCGTCGACGAGTGGATGCACGACTGGGCCGCCGCCGCGGCGCTTCCCGCGACGAAGGCGCCCGCCCCCAGCCTCTGGACCTGACCCCCTCCCGCACCCTGCTCCTTCCCTGTCGCAGAGCTCGCGGGTGCGCCGCCGCCACACCCGCGAGTTCTCTGACATGAGCACGGCGGGGACGGGGGTGGAGCCGGGGGTGGGACACGGTAGCGTGTTGCTGTGCTGACCATCCTCGCCTCCACAGGGCGCGTGCTGTGGCGACACTGGCCGGGCCTGCTGGCGTGGTTCCTGGCCGGCACGCTCGCACGCTATGTGCTGATCGAGGTCGCCGGCTTCGTGGGGGCGCACAGCGAGATCATCGGGATGCTGCTGCTCCCGCTCGCGGTGCTGGTGCGTCTGGCCTCGTTCGTCGGCATGTTCCTCGTCGTGCGCGACGGGCTGCGCGAGCTGCAGGCGATCGCGCCGACCCCGGAGGACGCCCGGGAACGGCGCGCGACCTTCGTGCAGGCGCTGCTGGCGGGCATCCTGCCGTTCTTCGCGATCTACGCGGCCTGGGGGTTGCTGCGCGAGGACGTCAACGACTACTCCCTGCGCGGGCTGGAGGTGCGGAGGGACATCATCGCCACCGACCCGAACGCCGGGTCCTGGGGCGGCACCGACGTGGGCTTCGGATTCTGGTCGATCCTGGTGGTCGTCATCGCGTTCGTGCTGCGGTGGGCGTGGAAGCGCTGGCAGCAGAAACTGCCGCGGGGACTCGCCGTCGTCGCCGTGTACCTCGAGGGCGTCTGGGTGTTCTTCTTCGTGTGGATGCTGCAGGACGCCCTGAAGCTGCTCGGCGACTGGGTGTCACACCGTGCCGCGATGGTGTGGCTCGGCGACGTGCGAGCCTGGTTCGGCGAGCGGCTCGCGGTCATGAACTGGCTGTGGGACGGCGTGCTGTGGCTGCTCGGCGAGGCCGGGGGCATCCTGCTGCAGCCGCTCGCATGGCTGACGGTCGCGGGCGTCATCTACGGCCAGGCGATCGCCGCGCGCAAGCTGGACGCCCCTGCGCAGATCGCGGAGAACCGATACCTCGCTGCGGCGCGGAAGCGGTACTCCGGGGTGCCAGACTGGCTGCGCACCCGCCTGACCGATCTGTGGAACGACTTCGCCGGGCGGTTCCGCCCCGTGGGCCGCGCGATCCTGCTGATGTGGCGCGCGGGCCCGGTGGTCATCGGCACGTACGTGCTGCTGTACACGCTCGTGCTCGCCGGTCAGGGGCTGCTGCGCATCGTGGTGATCCAGGTGGTCGGCCCGCACGATCTCGGCTTCTGGATGGTCGCCGACAGCCTGGTGCTCCTCGTCATCCCGTTCATCATCGAGCCGCTCCGCATCGCGGTGGTCTCGTCGTCGTACGACGCGACGCTGGGTGCGCTGCGGCGCTCGGCGACGCCGGGCGCCCCGGTCGCGACGACGGGCGCGCCGGATGCCCCGGGCGCGACGACGTCCTTTGAGCCGGCATCCGATCAGGGATCGACCGGCAACCGCGGGAACTCCGGGTAGGCGCGGGTGGTGGGCACGTCGATCCAGAACGGCCCCTCGACGTCCTCCGGCACAACGAACGGCACCAGGATGCGGAACGGATCGTCGCCCTCCTGCAGCACGCAATCGGTGGGCTCATCGGCCTGGTAGGGGAAGCCGAGCTCGCGGAGCATCTGCGACCACTGCCGTCCTGTGCTCTGCTCGACCAGCTGCGGAGCATCGCACCTCACCTTCGACTTCTCCGGATCGGTGCCGGCGGCGAGCGGATGCGGAGCCACCGGCACCGCCACAGCGATGACCTTGGAGCCCTCGGGCACGGTCAGGCCGGTGGTGTCCTCGATCACGACGGCCTTCACCGGGCCCCACTCCGCGCCGGCGAGGTCGACGATCCCCTCGGCGTCCGGCAGGACCGGCTCGGTGGGGCGGTAGTCGTGGAAGAACCGGAACTCCTGCCAGCTGATCGCGCCGATCGTCGCGGGCAGCAGCACGGCCATCGCGACGAGGGAGAGGGCGTTGCGGCGCCACCAGCCGCGCTCCCGGCGCTCGGGGCCGGGGCCGGGGACCACCGTCTCAGCAGGCTGCTCGGAGCTCATCGGAGGTCGGTCCATTCGGTCTGGGGCATCTCGGCGGCATCCTGCACGGGGACCGCGCCGAGATCGATCGGAACCCGGATCTGGGAGTCCGCGCGCGGATCGCTGCTCAGTGAGAACGCGAGCACGGCCGGGCCGGACGGCAGATCCTCGGGGAGCTCGAACACGACCGTGCCGCGCTGCGGCACCCCGGGGACGAGACCGGTGCCGAGGAAGGAGCGCATGCGATCGCTCGCGGAGTAGGTGAGCCCGTCGACCTCGAGGAAGACACCCAGAAGGGCGGCTCCGTCCTGCGCGACCACGGCGGCCGCGTCGACCTCGACGAGAAGCCAGGTGCCCTCGCCGCTCCAGGTGCTCAGCCCCTCCTCGGAGGTCAGCGAGTGCACGACCCGGGCATCCACGACCGTCACGTCGATGTTGCGGCCGACACCGCGCTCCCCGACCTGGGCGGTGACGGGGAACGGGTCCTCCCCGGCCTGCTCGCCGGGGGTGAGCGCGGAGGCGACCCAGGCGCCGGCCAGCAGGACGACG
>JBASAE010000152.1:0-1789 GCA_049654285.1 Microbacterium sp. | reverse complement strand
CGCCGCGGGCGCGCTCGCCGCCGAGGCGTCCTCCCCCGTGCGCTGACGCGGCGCTACTCGCGCAGGTGACGCAGGTAGCGCTCCGGCGCGTCGAGATACGAGCGCCAGTGCCGCACCAGTTCGAGGTCGGCCCAGGAGGCCGGACGCAGACCCCAGTCGCCGACCTCGAGGATGCGTGCACCGGGCAGGGCCGCGAGCACCGGTGAGTGCGTCGCGCAGAGCACCTGGCCGCCCTCGGCGGCGATGCGCTGCAGCACGCCGATCAGCGCGAGGGTGGAGGTGAACGACAACGCAGCCTCGGGCTCGTCGAGGCAGTAGAACCCCGGATCGACGAAGCGGTCGCCGATCAACGTCAGGAACGACTCCCCGTGGCTCATCTCGTGGAATGGGATGTCCGGTCTGCCGGTGGACGGATTGTCCTCCAGGTAGGTGTAGAACGAGTGCATCGTCTCGGCGCGCAGGAAGAACCCCCAGCGGTTCGCCCCGACGCCGCGCTGGATGCGCAGCCAGTCCGACAGCGGCGACTCGGTCGGCCGGGTGCTGTGTCGGGCCTGCCGTGAACCACCCTCGGGAGAGAGGCCGTAGGCGATCGCGATCCCCTCCACGATCGTCGACTTGCCGCTGCCGTTCTCGCCGACGAGGAACGTCACGCCCGGGTCGAGCTCGATCCCGTCGCGCAGCAGCTGCGCGACCGCGGGGATGCCCGTCGGCCAGCGTCCTCCCGGCTCCGGGGCATCCTCGTTCGGGCGCACCGCGACGACCGGCTGCTGCCGGCGTCGTCTGCCGGGCTCCCAGAATCCCGCTGTCTGCCCCACTCCGCCATTGTGCCCCGCACTCGCGGATCGTCCACGCTCATCCCTGTGATTCGGGATCGAGACCGAGGTGCTCGCGCAGCGCAGCGGTAAGGCCCTCGACCTCCGTGAGCTGCGCCGGGGCGAGGGCGTCGATGAACAGTTCACGCACGGCGCGCAGGTGCGGCACGGAGCCCGCCCGGAACGCCGCCATCCCGGCATCCGTGGCGATCACGTCCACGCCGTGGGCGACCTCCGCGCAGGCCTCCCGCCTGATCAGCCCGCGCTTCTCCATCCGGCCGAGGTGGTGCGACAGCCTGCTGCGCTCCCAGCCGATCCGATCGGCGAGCTCGGAGGAGCGCACGGTGCGCTGCGCGGCCTCGCTGAGCGCGAGCAGCACCTGGTAGTCCCCCGACGAGAGCGACGACTCGCTCAGCATCCGGCTCGCGAGGCGGGTGCGCAGCGCCTCCGCCGTCTCGATGTAGTCCCGCCAGATGCGCAGCTGCTCCCTCGTGAGGGTCGCGCGGTGCCCGCCTTCTGCCATCTCGCCTCCCGGGAATTGACACGTCAATTCTATGGTTGCACTATTGATACGTCAATCCGAACCAGGAGAGCATCATGAACGACTTCGAGGATCTCGAGTTCGGCCTCGACACCTTCGGCGACCTGCCCCGCGGCGACCGCGGCGAGCTCGCCTCCTACGGCGCGGCGATCCGCGCCACGCTCGACGAGGCGATCCTCGCCGACGGCATCGGCGTCGACGCCTTCGCGGTCGGTGAGCACCACCGCCCCGAGTTCGCGATCTCGACGCCCGAGACCGTGCTCGCGGGCATCGCCACCGCGACCGAGCGGATCCGGCTCGGCTCCGGTGTGACCGTGCTGTCCTCCGACGACCCGGTGCGTGTGTTCCAGCGCTTCGCCACCGTGGACGCGCTCTCGGACGGCCGCGCCGAGGTCATCCTGGGCCGCGGCTCGTTCACCGAGTCCTTCCCGCTGTT
>JBASAE010000151.1:0-2348 GCA_049654285.1 Microbacterium sp. | reverse complement strand
GTCCTACGGGGGCGTGCAGGGCGACATCGCCGCCGGCGGCCTCGACCCGCTGGACGGCGTCATCGACGGCTTGGACGCGATTCCCGAGAGCTATCAGGACGGCATCCGCGGCCGTGAGGACGGACGGGTCTACGGCGTCCCCTTCGCCACCCAGACGCTCCAGGTCTTCTACAACGAGGACGTCTTCGCCGAGCACGGCCTGAGCGAGCCCAAGACCTGGGACGAGTTCCTCGACAATGCCGAGAAGCTCAAGTCCGCAGGAGTGATCCCGCTCGCCCACGGCGGTGCCGACGCCGGCGTATCCGTGCCGATCACCACCGACATCCTCGGCGTCAACCGGTACGGCGGCACCGAGTTCTATGAGGCGGTGCTCGCAGGCGACAAGGACTTCACCGATCCGGACTACGTCGCCTCACTGCAGGTCATGAAGGATCTGCAGCCGTACTTCTCCGACAACGTCGTGGCGACGACGTACACCGACGCCCAGGCGCAGTTCATCGCCGGCCAGGCGGCGATGTTCACCGGCGGATCGTGGGAGCTGGGCTTCTTCAAGGCCCAGAACCCCGACCTGAAGATCGGCGTCTTCTCGCCGCCGCTCGCCTCCGACTCGGTCGCCGCCACCCCGCTCACCCCCGGCTTCATCGACGGCGGCTGGGGCCTCGCATCGCGGTCGAAGCACAAGGACGAGGCCAAGAAGCTGCTCGAGTGGATGACGACGCCGGAGTTCGGCCAGCTCTTCGTCGACGAACTGGCCCAGATGTCGACCATCCCCGGCGTCACGTTCTCGGACCCCATCCAGAAGGAGATGTCCGAAGCCTTCGCCGAGCACGGCGCCCCGTACATGATGCTGGTCGGGTTCCGCTACGGCCAGCCCTGGGGCACCGCGCTCGTCGGTGACGGCGTGCAGAAGCTCTGGCTCGGCCAGCAGAGCGCGGACCAGGTCGCCGGAGACGTCCAGACCGGACTCGAGACATGGTTCACCCCAGGCGAGTGATCCCGATGCGACGGCGGAGCACGAAGGGAGCGGTGCCCCTCGGGATCATCGCGCTCTTCGTGCTCCCCGCACTCCTGCTCTTCGGGATCTTCCTGCTCTACCCGCTGCTGGCGGCCCTCTCCTACTCGCTCTTCGAGTGGAAGGGCACCAGCCGCGGGGACTTCATCGGGTTCGCG
The DNA here is from genome assembly GCA_049654285.1 of Microbacterium sp. Classification (GTDB taxonomy): domain Bacteria; phylum Actinomycetota; class Actinomycetes; order Actinomycetales; family Microbacteriaceae; genus Microbacterium. Next base: position 1,178 of record JBASAE010000151.1, on the reverse strand, counting down.
AACTTCGTCACGCTCGCGACCGACCTGCCCTACCGGGAGGCCATCCCCCGGGCGTTCCTGCACAACGCCCTGTTCTTCGCCGGGATGATCCTGCTGCAGAACACAGTCGGGCTCTTCTTCGCGTACCAGTTGCACAAGCGCCCCCGCATCCGGAGGTTCTTCCAGACCCTGTACGCCATGCCGTACCTGGTCAGCCCCCTGGTCATCGGCTATCTGTGGACGCTGCTGCTGTCGCCGAGCTTCGGCCCCATCAACGCACTGCTCAAGAGGATCGGCCTCGAATCGCTCGCCCTGCCCTGGCTCGGCGACCCCAACCTGGCGCTGGGGATCGTGATCCTCATCGCGGTCTGGCAATGGATCGGCTTCCCCGTGCTGCTCTATGGCGCCGCCCTCGGCGGACTCCCCGAGGAGACCACGCAGGCCGCCAGCATCGACGGCGCGAGCAACTGGCAGGCGTTCCGCTACGTCACCCTCCCGCTGCTGCTCCCCGCGGTGGGCACCGTCTCGGTGCTGACCTTCATCTTCTCGATGGAGGTGTTCCCGCTCGTCTACGCGATCGGCGGATCCACGGGGTCTCCGGCCGGCGCGACCGACGTGATGGCCCTGCTCTTCTACCGCGTCTCGTTCCAGTCGGGCACGCCGAACGCCCTCGGCGTCTCGTCCGCCGTCGCCGCCGTGCTCTTCCTGGTCATCTTCGGCACGGCCATGATCGCCACCAGGGCACTGCGCTCTGCGGAAAGGAGGCTGTCATGAGCGCCTCGACGCTCGACGAGCGACGCATCGATCGGATGCACCGCCGCAACAGGGCGCGTGCACGCCTCGGCAACGGAACCGTGCACGCCGTCCTCTGGGTCTACGCGGCGATCGCGATCGTCCCGCTGATCGTCATGGTGCTGAACTCGTTCCGCACCTCGAAGGATCTGTTCAGCGATCCGCTCGGGCTACCCCTCTCGCCGACGGTGCAGGGATATGTCAAGGCGTGGACGGACGCCTCATTCGCCACGTACTTCTTCAACTCGCTGTTCGTCACCGTCACCGCGGTGGCGCTGTCGACAGCGGTCTCCGTGCTCGCGGCCTACGCGCTCGCCCGCTGGAAGTTCCGCGGCGCCTCGCTGCTGGAGAGCCTGTTCATCTCCGGGCTGATGATCCCGATCATGCTCGCGATGCTCCCGATGTTC
>JBASAE010000150.1:0-12378 GCA_049654285.1 Microbacterium sp. | reverse complement strand
CTTTTCGAGAGTTGCACCTTCGGCCGCTCGGACACGTCACCGCCGACTAGTTTACGACACGGCGAGCGGCCAGCGCGAATCGACGATCGGCCGGCTGATCGCTGTCATGAACGCCGCGGGCGGTAGGCACGGCGACAGCGACCGTCGACGAGGTGGTACAGTTCCGGCGATCGCTCCCGTCGCCGAGAGAGAGGCACCCGATGCCGTCCACTGCTGAGCGCCCCCGTCCGACCCTGGCCGGAAAGGTCGTCGCCGTGACCGGTGGCGCATCGGGGATCGGCCTCGCCTGCGCCCGACGCTTCCACGCCGACGGAGCACAGGTCGTGCTGGTGGACGCCTCCGAGGAACGCCTCGGTCAGGCGAGGGACGAGCTCGGCGCGAACGCGCACACCCTGCGGATGAACCTGCGCGACCGCGCACAGGTCGACACGCTCGGGGACCGGATCGTCGACCTCATCGGCCGTGTCGACGTGCTGCACGCCAACGCGGGGGCCTACGTGGGCGGCGCGATCGCCGATTCCGATCCCCGGTCGTGGGAGACGGTGCTCGAGCTCAACATTGAGGCGACGTTCCGCGCCGCGCGCTCCGTGCTGCCGCACCTCGTCGCGCAGGGGCACGGCGACATCCTGTTCACCAGTTCGGTCGCCGGCGTCGTCCCGATCGTCTGGGAGCCGGTGTACACCGCGTCGAAGTTCGCCGTGCAGGGTTTCTCGCACTCCCTGCGGCGCCAGCTGCTGGGCACCGGCGTCCGTGTCGGTTCGGTGCTGCCGGGCCCCGTCGCGACGGCGCTGCTGGACGACTGGCCTCAGGCCAAGCTCGACGCGGCCATCGCCGAGGGCAGCATCATGCAGGCCGAAGAGGTCGCCGAAGCCGTGCATTTCATGCTCACCCGGCCGCAGGGGGTCGTGATCCGCGATCTCGTCATCCTGCCGGCCGCAGTCGACCTCTGAGCGAGGCCACAGGGATCACCAGACGCCGGCGACCTCCGCGTGCGTCCGCAGGATGCCCTCGGTCGACCCCGCGGGCGCACGGCCGATGCCGCACTCGGTGGCGACGCCGAACTCCGGCACGAAGGCGGACGCGGCGGCGATGCGCCGCTGCGCCCCCTCGGCGCCGTCCTCGCGGTGCACCAGTCCGAGGTACAGCTCGGCGACCGGGCTGAGACCGGCGAGCGCCGCGAAGTACCCCTCGTCGTCGCGCTCGATCGGACCCGGCAGGTGCAGCCAGCTCAGCTCGCGACCGGATGCCGCGATCACCGCGTTCGCATAGCGCACCAGGTTCGCGGAATCGGCAGGCTCCACGAAGTGCTTCTCCCCGGCGTCGCCGTAGCAGAGGTGCACCCCGACCTCGACGTCGCCTGGGATCGCGTCCACCAGCGAGGCCAGCCTCGAGACCAGTCCGTCGAACGGATCGCCCGGCCACCAGGCGTCCATCACCCGGCCGTACCCGGCCGCCCGTTCGATGATGCCCATCTCGCTCGCGACGTCCCACTGGACGGCCAGCTCGTCGTGCGGGATCGCGGCGAGGATCTCGTCCACCTCACGCAAGATGCCCGCGGTGTACACCGGCTCGATCGCGGCCCGGTCGTCGCCCGAGAAGAACGACGAGATCACGGCGAGCGGCGTCGGCAGCGACACCTGGAACCGCACGCCGTCCGCGATCACACCCTCCTCGCGCAGCCGGCGGAAGACGTCGTACGAATCCCGCGCCGCGGCGGCGTAGCCGAGCGGGGGCAGGGCGATGGACGCCGCGTCCACGCCGTCGGCGATCCGCAGCCCGCGCGCATCGATCCCGGCGGGGAACGGGATCGGCTCCTCGCCGACCCGCTCGATCCCCTCGGCCCGGCCGAGCACGTCGGGCTGGAACATGATCCAGTGGAACCGCTTGCCGACCTCGCCGTCGGGGATGCGGCGCAGCCGGCCGCCCAGCATCCCGGATGCCACCCGCATCGTCTTCTCGGCGTCGTCGAAGTTCACGCTGCCCACGAGGAGGGCGCCCTGCGGCTGAGTCATCTGCTCAGGCTATCGCCCCACGAACCGCGCGAGATTCCGCAATGAGGCCTCGAGCCCGGCCCGATGGTCCTCCGCCGTGATGCCGGAGGGCACGTTCTCGGCGCGGAACACCACCTCCGAGCGGGCGCCGCGCGCGGTCACCTCCCAGGTCATCCGCATCGTCCCGGCAAAGGCCGGGTCGTCGGAGACGAAGTCGACGTCCTGCACGACGCGCACCCCGGGAGACACCTCGACGAACCGGCCCTCGACCACGTCGGTGCCGTCGCCGGCCTTGCCCGCCTCGTCGCCCTCGTACTCCAGCACGATCCGGATCGCCCCGCCCTCGCGCGGCTCGAACCGCTCGACCCGCCCGGTCATCCCCGCAGGCGGCAGCCACTCCTGCACGGCGTCGGGATCGGTGAGCGCCTTGTAGACGCGCACCGATGACGCGTCGATCATCAGCGTCGCCTCATCCGTTCTCGTCATCCCTCCACGCTACGTACCCCACGCCCGCGACGACACCCCCTCTCAGCCCGCGGCGCCCGCGCCGCGCCCGATCGAGGGGTCGCAGGGGCAAGGAAAGCACGCAGCCATCCCTGCACATGCGACCCGTCGATGGCGCTCCGAGGTACGGAGATCGCAGGTCGGCTGTGTCGGGGGTCAGTCCACCCGGCGCACGGAGACGACGGAGACGCCCCCGGGGAGCTCGAGCTCCCCATCGACCAGCGCGTATCCCGTCGGAACCGTGTAGCGGCCCGTGAGGCCGGGCGCCAGCTCCACCTCGTGGCGCACCACGTCTCCGTCGCGCTCCCACCGTGACCGGACGACGCCGCCGACGGTCGTGTGCTCGGCCTCCGCCCAGTCCAGGCGATCGAGGTACACCGGGGAGACGCGGACCCGTCCGCTCAGCCCGACGCCGCGGGCGTCCAGCCCGGCGACGCCTTCGAAGAGGAACTCGCCCACCGCGCCCAGAGCACAGTGGTTGAACGAGTTCATCTCGGCCGTGGACATCGTCCCGTCCGCGGCGATCCCGTCCCACTTCTCCCACACGGTGGTGGCGCCCATGGCGGCCATGTGCTTCCAGCTCGGCATCTCGCCGCGCAGCAGCAGCATCTCGGCGAGGTCTTCATGGCCGTTGCGGGCGAGCGCCGGGAGGATGTGCTCCGACCCATGGATGCCGACCGTCACGTGCCCGATCTCGCGCACCTTCTCCGCCAGGCGCTCCGCGGCGCGATCCCGGTCGGCACCGCGGAGGATGTCGTAGCCGAGCGCCTGGGCGTACACGGTCTGCGTGTCGCCCTCGATCCTGCCCTCCGCGTCCAGGAACGTCCGGGCGTAGGCGTCGCGCAGCTGCGCGGCGCGCTCGGCGACCTCCGCCGACTCCGCGCTGCGACCCAGGGCCGTGAGGATCTCGGCGAACTGGTCGAAGGAGCGGATCGTGTGCGCGGTGGCGACGACGCGCTTCGAGCTCGTCGACCGGGCGCCCGTGTACGCGTAGCCGGGATGCGGCGGCTCATCCGGGTCCTCGGGCAGCGACAGCCAGTCCGAGAAGTCGGAGCCGACGCGCTCCGTGCGGATGCCCGAGGGGTTGGCGTCGTCGACGAAGCGCAGATAGCGCGCGATGTGCTCGGCGTGCTCCGCACCGGTCGCGAGATCGCCGTACCGGGTCACCGCGGTGTGCACGAGCCGCACGTATCCGTCGGCCCAGCCCGGGGCGCCGTCCCGATACGTCCCCGGAGGGACCGGGGGGACGTACGAGAGGATCACGCCGTCCTCGCCCTGCGAGTCCGCGGCGTCCCGCGTGAACTTCGACAGGAACGACGCCGTGTCGAACTGATACGCCGCCGTGCTGGAGATGACCCCCGCGTCGCCCAGCCAGCCGAGCCGTTCATCGCGCTGAGGGCAGTCGGTGATGACCTCGATGAAGTTGTCCCTGACCGTCCAGGCGACCATGTCGGCGACGGCGTCCAGTTCGGGGTCCGAGCACCGGAACCGGCCGGCCTCCGCCATCCCGGTGATCGCCACCGCGTCGATCCGCATGTCCTCGGGGACGCGCAGCGCGTCGAACTCCACCTCGGGGGCGATCCCCCAGACCTCGGCGTAGCGGAAGCCGTGCAGTGTGTGTCGCGGTTCCAGAGTGTGCAGGGCGGCGTCGCCAGTGGTGTACCGGTCCTCCTGGAAGGCGCCGCGCAGGTTGTCCCGCCAGACGAGGTCGTCGTCGGTGAGCTTCTCGCCGTGCCGGACGATCACGTCCGCCCGGGGCAGCGTCCGCGTGCGGATGCGTGTCCATCCGACCATGTTCTGCCCGAAGTCGTAGACGGCGGGCCCGCGGGCATGGGCCCGGACGAGCGTGCCGGGGAACTCGGTCACCCGCCACGGCGCATCGTGCGGCTGGGGCGTGATCGGCACCGCGAGGTCATCGCGTTCGACGGCCGCCGGCCAGGACCCGGCGTCGAAGCCGGGATCGATCCAGCCGGTCGCGGCCTGGCGCAGATCCTGGGTCTCACCGGTCAGCAGATCGCTGGCCAGCACATCGCCGTAGCCCTGCGCCCATCCGCGGTCGGTGGCGAGCACGACGTCGCCGTCCGCCTCGAGCTGCAGGCGCATCGCGGGATGCTCGCCGTACAGCGCCGGCTCGCGCTGCAGGCCCAGCCGCCCGGCGTACCAGCCCCTCGCCAGCTCGACGCCGACCACGTTCTCCCCCGCGCGCAGCAGCCCGGCCACGTCGTAGGTCTGGTGCAGCACCCGGAACCGGTAGTCGGTCCATCCCGGGCGCAGCAGGCTGTCGGCGGTCACCTCGACGCCGTTCACCCACAGCCGGTAGACGCCCAACGCCGTCGCATACACCCGCGCGACCTCGGGCACGGCGTCCAGTCGCACCGTGCCGCGCAGCAGCGGCGCCGGGTCCCAGCTCTCCCGGCGGTGCTCCTGCAGCGGACCGGAGATCCACCGGGCTGTCCAGTCGGAGGCGTCCTCCAACCCGATCTCGAACGGCACGGCGGCGCTCCGCAGCGCCCGGCCGTCGACCGTCCGCACGGTGACCGCGCACCAGGCTCGCTCGCGGGAGCCGAGCGGAGGCCCGTCGTAGCGCACCGACGAGCCGGGCACATCCGTCACGGTCCACAGCAGCCGGCCCGCTTCCAGGTCTTCGGGGCTGCGCGCGACGGCCACGTCGGCCCCTGCCGCGATCTCCTCGTCCCCGGCGAGCCGCCAGGTGAGCATGATCCCCCGGCGGGCCGGGATCCCGAGTGCCTCGTCACGATACCCGGCTCGAACCTGGATGTCGATGGCCACGTCTCCTCCTTGAATCTTCGTCTTCGGTCAACGCGGCCGAAGAGCATCCATCCTCACAGGGAACCCCCGTGAGATCGTGTCCTTCGGCAACAACCGAACCGGCAACGCCTTACCCCTCATCCCATCGTCGGACTCGCGTCGAGGCCGGCTGCCGTCGACGGTGTGAAGACGTCGACCGAAGGATCGCCGAAGCGACGCCCCACCGACGACACGCCAGTCCACGCTGGCCAGGCCCGCTCGTCTGCGGGGCGACCGGTCTCTGCGAAACGGAGCCAGGCGTCCATGACCGCGGACTCCAGTTCCCAGCGCTCCGGCCTGTCACCGACCAGCGGCGTCCAGCGGACAGTGCCGAACGCACAGGGAACGTCTATGCAGTGCGTCGCCCCGAGCGGGCCCGGCCGGGCATCGCTCTCATAGGCGAAGTCGTAGCGATAGACGGACCCGAGACCCACGTGCGCGTCGGCGAGCACCGCCGCCTCGCGACCGAAGGTGTGCGCAGACAGGACGCGCATCAGCAGCAACGCCGGATGCTCGTCAGGATGCCTCTCGCGGACCGCCCCGATCAGACGCCGAGCGTCGTCGTCATCAATGACAAGCCCCGGCGCCCCGACAGCGGTGAGCAGAGCGCCGAGCCGCGCAGCGGCATCCGCATCGCAAAGTCCGGCGTACCACGGCTGACCGGCGAGCATGAGGGACCACTCGTGCGTGGTGGAGCCCACCATCAGCTCTGTGTCCGTGGCGTGGGCGGCGCGAGCCGGATCACCATCGACGACCACCACCGCGCCGTCGGCCACCGGCATGGGTGCAAAGCCTCCAAGTCGCCGTTGTGCATCGAGGAGCATTTCCGCCGGAAGGCGCGTCAGCTCCCGCGGGTCGTCGAGGGGAAGGAGCGAGAGGAGGAGGTCGGTCTGCGCACGCCCCTGAACCGCATCGAGGGGCGAGCCGCCGGGACTCTGCACGATACAGCGACGGAAGAGACCCGCCGCGGACGGCATCCGCAGCAGGGCCGCCGTCTTGGCTCCGCCACCGGACTGTCCGAACACGCACACCCGATCGGGATCGCCGCCGAAGAGCTCTATGTTGTCGCGCACCCATCGCAACGCGAGCACCATGTCCGTCAGCCCCGCAGCGCCGGACGCCCCGTACTCCTCGCCGAGGACATCCCCAAGCGCGAGGAAGCCGAAGACGCCGAGCCGATGATTGACGGTCACGACCACTGCCCGCTCCGTCGCGGCGAGGGCGTCGCCGCAGGTCAGGGTGGCGGCACCCGAGCCCGCGCGGAATGCGCCTCCATGGAACCAGACGAGGACGGGCAGCCGGGACGAGGTATCCACCGCCGGTGTCCACACGTTCAGGCTCAGGCAGTCCTCGCTGACATCTCCACCCTCGGTCTGGCCTCCGGTGCGCGGGAAGTAGAGGCGCGTCGGACCCGGCGCTTCCGGATCCGCGTACAACCGGCCATCAATCTGCATCGCCGCCGGGCCGAATCGAAGCGCATCGGTGACCCCGGCCGCCGGCCGCGCCGGCATCGCCGGCAAGAAGCGGCCGCCGTCCGGCAACGCACCGTAACGCACGCCCAGGAAGGCGGAGACCCCCTCGGTGCGATATCCCCTGATGCGGCCTGCCGAGGTATCGACGATCACTTCACTCATCGTCATCACCCCTGGGGCCGTGTACGCCGACCGGCGCGTACAGAGAGCGGCCGATGAGGTCGTCGTACGGCTCGTTCCGTGGATTCCGCAGCGGAACGGACCAGGGATACGCACTGACCCATTCCCGCAGCAGAACGGACATCCGTTCCGCACGCTCGGGCTCGCCTGCCCGGAGATCTCTTGTCTCACCGGGGTCTTCGACGACGTCGAAGAGCTCCTCCGTTCCGTCTTCCCAGTCGATCGTGAGCTTGAACCGGCCCTCACGCACTGCCGAGGACGGACGACCACCGTGGTTGCTGTAATGCGGGTAGTGGAAGAGGAGTGGACCGCGTTCCACTCGCTTCCCGCACCACGCGGCGAAGACGTCTTCGCCGTCTATCTCCGACGGGTACGGCACGGGGACCCCTGCCGCGGCCAGAATGGTCGGGAAGACGTCGGGGCTGATCAGCGGGACGTGGCTGACCACGCCGGCCGGCACGCGGGCGGGCCAGCGCACGACGAACGGCACCCGCACCCCGCCCTCCTGCATCCACCCCTTCCCCTCACGCAAGGGCAGATTGCTCGTCGGCGAGCCCTCTGCCGTGGCAAGCCCGCCGTTGTCCGACGTGAACACGACGATGGTGTTCTCGGCGATGCCTTTCCGTTCCAGCACATCAAGAAGGCGTCCGGTGTTGCTGTCGAGGTTCTCGATCATCGCCGCATACACCGGATCGGACTGCACGACGCGTCGGCGGATACGCTCGTCGCGCAGATGCCAGACGGGGAACTCCTCACCCTCCTCGAACGGGTCTATCCGGTCGAGACCGAGTTCACGGCGCTTGCGTTCGTACTTCTCGACGAGCGCCGCCGGGGCCTGCAGCGGGATATGGACTGCGTAGTGCCACAGGTTGAGGAAGAACGGCTCGTCGTCAGCGTTCTCGATCAGTCGGATCGCCTCGCTGGTAAGACGATCGGTCAGGTACTCGCCCTCCGGCCCATCAGTGAGCGTCGGGCACTCGTACGGCGAGAAGTAACTGCGCGGGAGTCCCCAGTCGCACCCTGCGATATTGACGTCGAAACCGTGTTGATCAGGCCAGCACCGCCGAGGGCCGAGGTGCCATTTGCCGACGTGCCAGGTCTGATATCCCGCCGACCGCAGAGCACGCGCCAGCGTGTACTCCTGAGTGGGCAGCATCCACCGCGACGGAACGTCGGCGAGCATGCCCACCCCGTGCCCGCCGATGAGCTGCGTCACCCCGACGGTCAGCGGATATCGGCCGGTGAGCAGGCTCGCTCGCGTCGGAGAGCATACCGGCGAGGCGGCGTACGCCTGCGTGAGCACACATCCCTGAGCGGCCATGGCATCGATCACGGGCGTCTCGTAGAACGTGCTGCCCTGCACGCCGAGGTCCGTCCAGCCGAGGTCGTCAACAACGATGAGGATGACGTTCGGCCGGACGGACCCGCGGTCGTTCACAGTGCGCTCCTTTTACTTCGAGGCGTTCTCGGGAGACTACTCGCGTGGTGTCCCGGGTCAGGATCCTGCGGCATATGCCGCATCCATCGCCTTGAGCACGTCCGCGATGCTTGCCTGACCACCCAGGAGTTGCTGCGTGCCGCTAATGTGCGCCTCGGACACCTTTGGGCTCGGCCAGAGCTGGTCGGCGTACGGGTGGATGGTGCCCGCCTTGACGTGCTCCGCGACGACCGTGAGCGCCTCCGGCACCGCGTAAGTGTCACTCATGATGGCAGGCAAGCTGCCGGACATGTCGCCGATCTCGGCCTGCATCTTGTCGGACGCGAGGAAGTCGAGGAACAGCTTCGCAGCGACCGGGTTCTTCGCCTTCGCATTGGCCGCGTATCCGCCGCTGCCGCCCGCCGGGATCCACGTCTGGCTGGCGTCGTCCGTTGCGGGGAGTGCGAACATCTTGAAGGTCGTCGACGTGTCGGCCGCTGCGACGATGGCCGCGTACGAGGAGGACACGGCCACCGTCGACAGGGCGTCTCCCTTGGCGACCATGCTCGTCGCCGTCTCGTAGGACGTACCCAGCGGAGCCGGCTGGAAACAGCCGCGGTCCTGCATCTCGACGAGCTTCTCCAGCGCCGTCTTCCAACCCGAGTCGGAGAAGGTCGCCTTGCCTGCACGCTGCTCGGCGTCGAATTCAGGATTCTCCCCGTAGACGAGCGTCGCGGTCAGCGCGTAGTTGATGAGCTGGTTCTGCCAGCCCGTCTGTGCGCCGTACGCGAACGCCACCTTGCCCGCCGCCTTCGCCGCATCGCAGAAGCCGAGGACCTCGGACCAGGTCGTCGGCAGCTTCGCACTCGCGGCCTCCACGGCCTGCTCGTTGTAGATCATGCCGATCGCACCGGTGGTCAGTGGAAGGATGTAGCGTTTGCCGTCCATCTTGGTCACCAGGTCCATCCCACTGGGCAGGTTCTTGTCGAGCTCGAGCCCGGACAGGTCCATCAAGAAGCCGCCCGGGGCGAGGACCTCCATCGAGGCAACCGTGCCGTTGCCCGGCCACGCCGAGAAGATGTCCGGTGCGGTGCCCGCCGTAAGCTGCGTGCGCAGCGTGGTCTGCATGGCCGCCACCTCGGCGAAGGTGAGCTTGACCTTGATGTCCTTGTGGGCGGTTTCGAATTCCTTCGCAGCCTGGGTGAGCGCCTCCTTGTAGTTGGGGATGCTGAGCACAGTCAGTTCCCCGGCACCGTCCCCGGAGCTGGAGGGCGCGGGCGAGCCGGTCGAGCTGCAGCCGCTCAGTGCGAGGGCCGCCACAGCGGCTCCGGCTGCGAGCCACATGATGCGTGACTTCTTCATGGATACTCCTTCGTATTCGGGTGGTGAGGGAACTGCGGGAAGTGGACGCGCAGGGCAGGCCGTCATCCTTTCAATCCGGAGGCGAAGCCCCGGATGACGGTCTTCTGCAGTGCGAAGAATGCGATGAGGATCGGCGCGGCGCCGATGACGAGGCCAGCGAAGATCAGCGGCCAGTTGGACACGTACTGGTCGACGAAGCCCATGATCGCGACGGGGATCGTCGCGTTGCTGGAGCCGGCCAGATACAACAGAGGTGTCAGCAGGTCGTTCCAGACCACGATGCAGTTGAGGATGATCACCGTGCCGGTGATGGGGCGGAGCAGCGGAAACACCACAGTCCAGAAGGCGCGCAGCAGTCCGGCGCCGTCCATCCAGGCCGCCTCCTCATAGTCGCGCGGCATGGCACGCAGGAATCCTGAGTAGAGGAACACCGAGAACGGGATCTGGCCGCCGACGTAGAACAACACGAGGGACCACAGGCTGCCGAGGAGGCCCAGGTCGCGGATCGTGAAGTAGAGCGGGATCATCCCGATCTGGAACGGCAGCAGCAGCCCGCACAGGAGGAACCAGAACATCGCGCTGGACAGTCGCGAGGCGACTCGCACGATCGCGTAGGCGGCGGTCGCCGAGACGACGACGACGGCCGCGACGCTGACGACTGTCACGATGAGCGAATTAAGCATGGCCATGGCCAGGCCGGCCTGGCTCCATGCCTGTACATAGTGCTCGAAGGTGACATGGGTCGTCGGGATGATCGGCGACGTGGGGTCGTTGTTCGCCCGCAGGGAGATGTTAACCAGGATGTACAGCGGGAAGAAGAAGAGCGCTGCGACGAGGATCATCACCCCTTCGAGCAGACCGGTGCGCCAGGTATAGCGGTTCATGCCCGATTCTCCCGTCGGACGAGCGGCCGGTACTGCATGACCGAGATCGCCGCGACCAGCACGAGCAGGACAAGACCCAGCGTCACGCTCTTGCCGAAGTCACCGAACGTGAACGCCTCCTGGAACATGAGCGTGGACAGGTTGTGCGTCGCACCACCGGGTCCACCGCCGGTCATCACCCAGATGATGTCGAACACCTTGAGTGCGCCGATCATGCTGAGCATCAGGTTGATCGTGACGGCCGGCGAGAGCATCGGCAGGATGACGGACCAGAACCGCCGCCAGGGACCCGCGCCGTCGACCGCCGCCGCCTCGATGATCTCCTCGGGCACGCCCTGCAGGCCTGCGAGGAAGATCACCATCGAATAGCCCGAGAACTGCCAGATCAGCACAACGATGATCGATGTGAGCGCCCAGCCGGGCTCGCCGAGCCAGACCTGCTGCAGCCCCGCGAGTCCCACGGCTGCGAGCGTCTCGTTGACGGGCCCCTGCGGGGCGAGCATGTACTGCCAGAGATATCCGATCACGACGGGAGTCATGACCGCCGGGGCGAAGATCAGGACCTTCAGCACGTTGCGGCTCTTGATCCGGGAGTTGACGCCCAGCGAGAGCGCGAGCCCGATGACATTCTGGACGATCGTGAAGGCCACCGCGATGATCACGGTGTTCACGAGCGCACGAAGGGACTGCGGGTCCTGCAAGATGTCGATGACGTTCTGGAGGCCGATGAAGGAGAACGTCGAGTCCAGGCCGTTCCAGTCGGTGAACGAGTACGCGGCGCCCTGCACCGCGGGAACGATCACGACGAAGGCGTAGAGGACGAGCGCCGGAATCGCGAAGAGGAGGACACGACGCGGCATCGCGGCGCGCCCGCCACGCGGGCGCGGCGGTGAAGCGGATTCCTTCGTCACAGTTGGCCTCCTCATCGAGTCGGGTGGCACCGCTGCTACCGTCTGGATCAAGATAACCCCACTTATCTGATAGGTGTCAATAGATGTGTTAAAAATGAAGCGAATATCGCGAAAGCCTCGCCAACATATCTGATGTGCTGACTCTCGACCGCTAGCCGGCGTCTGTTCCCGCGAACACCGCTGTGTCCCCGAGGCCCTCCGGCCCCATGGCGCAGTAGCCGCCGTCGACCATGAGCTCCGTCCCGGTGATGAAGCTCGACCCGTCACTGCTGAGGTACAGCACCGCGTCCGCGACCTCGGAGGGCTCCCCGAGGCGTTCGAGCATGTGGTACCTGCCCCACACGGGCTCCCAGCGGTCCCGATCCCCGTCGGCGGCCTTCGCCACCTCCGCCGTCCAGATCCAGCCGGGGCTGACCGCGTTCACGCGGATGCCCCTCGGGGCGAGATCGAGCGCCTGTCCTCGCGTGAGCGCGACGATGGCCGCCTTGGTGGCGTTGTAGGTCCATCGATCGCTCTGCGCGATGTGCGCCGAGATGCTCGAGATGTTCACGACGGTCCCGCCTCGCGGCATCCGCCCCGCGGCGTACGCGGTCAGCATCGCCGACCCCGTGACGTTGACGCCGAGCGACCGGTCCCAGTCGGCCCTGGTGGCGCCGACCCCTGCCGCGAGGAAGCTCGCCGCGCAGTTCACGACGTGGTCGACCCCGTCCGAGGAGGAGAACGCCTGTTCGAGGACGGCCGGCAGGGCGTCGGTGTCGGACACGTCCGCCACCACCGGGGTCAGCCGCTCCCCCGCAGCGCCGAGCGCCGCCCGGCGCTCGGCGAGCCGCTCCTCGGAGAGGTCGAGGG
>JBASAE010000149.1:0-1777 GCA_049654285.1 Microbacterium sp. | reverse complement strand
CCGTGGTGCGGGCCGTGCGCGTGACACCGAACGATCCGTCGTGCGCGGCGCTGACCTTCGTCTTCACCGGCTATCCCGGGCTGTTCGTCCATGCCGGTCTGCTGCACGACTTCCCCTTCCCCGTCTGCGGATGCGACGCCTGCGATCAGAGTGCGGTCCAGGAGATCGATGCCCTGGAGGAGCTGGTGTTCGCCGTCGTCACCGGCAACTACCGCGAGACGGTGACCCGTGGTCCACGTGCGCAGGTGGAACGCGCTCTCCGCTTCCCGAGTGGCGGCTCATCGGGTCGCGGCCCGGCGAAGGATCTCCCGGCCGCCCGGTTGAGCGCAGCGACGCCGATCCTCCGCTCGCTCGCGGACGGATGGGCGGCCTGGCCTCCGCGCCGCTGACGATCTGCTGACCGAGGATCCGCGGATGTCTCGCCGGATGTCCTCCGCGTCGCCGCAGCTTGCAGTTGTATGACTGTTGTAATACAGTGACACGCATGCAGATCGATGACTCCCGCCCGATCTGGGCGCAGCTCGTCGACGAGTTCCGTCGACGCATCGCCGCGGGCGAGTGGATGCCCGGGGCACGGGTCCCCTCGGTGCGCGAGCTGGCGCTCGAGCTGGGCGTCAACCCGAACACGGTGCAGAAGGCGCTCGGTGAGGTCGATCGTCTGGGCCTCACGACCACCGAGCGCACCGCCGGCCGTTTCGTCACGAAGGACGAGCACGCCGTCGCAGACGGGCGTGCGGCGCTCGCCGAGGCGACCGCCGACGGCTTCGCCACGGTGGCGCGCGGCCTCGGGATGACCCTCAGCGAGGCGTCCGCCCTCCTCGCCCGCCGATGGGCCGACACCACGTACGACGCGAACGACAGCAAGAGAGAGGATGTCCGATGAACACGCAGCCCGCCCCCGCGATCGAGATCGCCGGTCTGAGGAAGGCGTACCGCGGGCGCCCCGCCCTCGACGGGCTCGACCTGAGCCTCCCGCCCGGCCAGATCGTGGGCCTCATGGGCGACAACGGCTCCGGCAAGACCACCCTGCTGAAGATCCTCGCCGGCGTGCTCGCCGAGTGGGACGGCAGCGTGCGTGTCGCCGGCCACCGGCCCGGCCCGGAGTCGAAGGCGCTGGTCTCGTTCCTGCCCGACGCATCCTTTCTGCCCGATTCGCACAAGCCGGCCGACTCGATCGCGCTGTACGCGCGCTTCTTCGCCGACTTCGACACGGAGAAGGCCCGCGGCATGGTCGACTTCTTCGGCCTCCCCTGGGACCGGAGCCTGAAGGAGATGTCGAAGGGCATGCGCGAGAAGCTGCAGGTCTCGCTCGCGATGTCGCGCCGCGCCAAGGTCTACCTGCTCGACGAGCCGATCTCGGGCGTCGACCCGGCATCCCGAGACGTCATCCTGCGCGGCATTCTGCAGAGCTTCGACGAGGACGCGCTGATGCTCGTCTCGACCCATCTCATCCAGGACGTCGAGCAGGTCGTCGACTCGGTCCTGTTCCTGCGGCAGGGGCGGGTGCTGCTGCACGGCGGTGCGGACGATCTCCGCGCCGAGCACGGCACGAGCCTCGACGCCCTGTTCCGAAAGGTGTACGCATCATGATCGCCACGCTGTTCGCGCAGGAGTTCCGCGCGACCCGGAAGAACCTCTTCGGCACTGTCGGCATTCTGGCGCTGATGTTGGCGGTCTCGTTCGTCCTCGTGGCCTTGCGGATACCCGTGCTCGGCGCGATCGCTTTCTACCTCAGCATCCTCCTGGTGGTTCTGATCACGCCACTCGTGCTCGTGCT
>JBASAE010000148.1:0-8294 GCA_049654285.1 Microbacterium sp. | reverse complement strand
GGGCTCGGCAAGACCGTGCAGCTGCTCGCGATGATGCAGCGGGCGTACGAGACCGGGGAGCGGCCCCCGTTCCTGGTGGTCTGTCCGACATCGGTGGTCGGCGCCTGGCAGGAGCAGGGCGCGCGGTTCCTGCCCGGTCGGCGCATCGTCGCCGTGGAACGATCGCGTGCGGCGGAGATCCGGGACGCCGCGGCCCGCGCGGACATCGTGATCGCGTCCTATGCGGTGATGCGGATGGGCGCCGAGGAGTTCGCCGCGCAGGAATGGGCGGGGCTCATCGCCGATGAGGCGCAGTTCGTGAAGAATCCGAAGTCGCTGGCGCACCGGGCGCTCGCGTCCATCCCCGCCGACACGACCATCGCCGTGACCGGGACGCCGCTGGAGAACACGCTGGTCGACCTGTGGGCGCTGTTCCAGCTCACCGCACCCGGACTGTTCCCCTCCCCGCGCCGCTTCCGGCAGGAGTACGTGCAGCCGATCGAGAAGGGCAAGGTCCCCGAGAACGCCGAGGGATCCGACTTCCGCGGTCGGCGCATCGCCCGGCTGCGCCACCGGATCCGCCCCCTCCTGCTGCGTCGGACGAAGGAGCTGGTGGCCGCCGAGCTCCCGCCGAAGCAGGAGCAGGTCCTGCACGTCGAGCTGAGCACGGCGCATCGCGCCCGCTACGACACCGTGCTGCAGCGCGAACGGCAGAAGATCCTCGGCCTGCTGGAGGACCTGGACCGCAACCGGTTCATCGTGTTCCGCTCGCTGACGATGCTGCGGATGCTGGCGCTCGCACCCGGGCTGATCGACGAGGCGGATGCCGAGATGGGCTCCCGCAAGCTCGACGTGCTCGTCGAGCGGCTCGACGAGCTGCGTGCGGAGGGACACCGCGTGCTGGTGTTCAGCCAGTTCACCTCGTACCTCGACCTCGCCGAGGAGCGGCTGGGGCGCGCAGGCATCCGACATCGCCGGCTGGACGGTTCCACCCGCAACCGCGCGAAGGTGATCGAGGACTTCCGCTCGGGGGACGAGACCGCGTTCCTGATCAGCCTCAAGGCCGGAGGCTTCGGTCTGACGCTGACCGAGGCCGACTACGTGTTCCTGTTGGATCCGTGGTGGAACCCGGCGGCAGAGGCGCAGGCCGTCGACCGCACGCACCGCATCGGACAGCGGGAGCAGGTGTTCGTGTACCGGTTGATCTCCACGGGCACGATCGAGGAGAAGGTGCTCGCGCTGCAGCAGCGCAAGGCGCGGCTGTTCACCGCCGTGATGGACGACGAGGACCTGTTCGCGCAGACGCTCACCGCCGACGACATCCGGGCGCTGTTCGAGCCCTGAGCGTGTATGCACGGCCCGCCGGACGTCCCGTCCAGGAGCCCGCCGGTAGAATCGACGGGTCCACAGCAGGAGGAGAGACATGCGGATCACGGGACTCGGCCACGCCGGAATGCTCATCGAGACGACCGGCGGATCGATCCTCTGCGACCCGGTCCTCGGGCCGTCGTTCTTCGGATCCTGGTTCCCCTTCCCCGACAATCGCGGGCTCGACTGGGAGGCGATCGGCAGGAAAGCCGACTTCCTCTACATCTCGCACCGGCATCGCGACCACTTCGATCCGCGGCTGCTGGAGCGGTACGTCTCGAAGGACATCGAGGTGCTGCTCCCGGAGTACGTCACCGATGACCTCGAGGTCGACATCCGCGCGCTCGGCTACGAGAACATCACCTACGCGCCCGCCGGCGAGGTGATCGAACGGGACGACCTGAAGATCATGATCACTCCGTTGCGCGCGCCCAGCGACGGCCCGATCGG
Source organism: Microbacterium sp. (assembly GCA_049654285.1). GTDB lineage: Bacteria > Actinomycetota > Actinomycetes > Actinomycetales > Microbacteriaceae > Microbacterium. The sequence continues at coordinate 6,497 of JBASAE010000148.1, read as the reverse complement.
CGACTCCTCGCTGAGCGTCGACGACGGCTCCGGCTCGGTGCTGAACCAGAACGACTCGCACCCCCTGGACCTGGAGAGGCTGCTGGGCTTCGGCAAGCCGGACGCCTACTTCACGCAGGTCTCCGGGGCGATCTGGTGGCCGATGGTCTACGACCTGCCCCAGGACGCCAAGCAGAACTTCGCCCGGCTCAAGCGCGAGGCGCAGAACAAGCGGGCGATGTACTACATCGAGAAGGTGGACGCACCGCACGTGTTCCCGATGGCCGGCCCGCCGATGTTCCTGCGCGACGAGCTGTTCCGGTACAACGGCACCGGGCGGGAGGACGACTCGATCTTCACCGATCAGAAGGAGTTCCTCGCGCATCTGAAGGCCGAGGCCCCCCAGTACGACGGGCAGCTCTTCATTCCGGGGACGGTCGTCACGCTGGAGAACCGCGAGCTCGTGTCAGTCGAGCAGACCCTGTACTCGCAGGCCGAGATCGATCACATCTTCGACGAGAAGTGGGCCTACCTGGAGGAGCAGCGCGCAGCGCGGCAGCAGGAGATCCGCGACGAGGAGTCACGGCGTGCTCCGGCCCTGCCGGCCTCGGAGATCCTCGCCGCGCTGAAGGCCTGGTGGGAGCCGCTGCTCAAGAAGTCCCGCACGATCCGCAACGGCGTCGGCGGCAACGTGCGGTTCCGCATCGGGGACCTCGACATGGTGGTCGACTTCCCGCGCGCGAAGGTGCGCGAGTACGCGGGGGAGGAGTGCATCTACTGGTACACGATCCCCGCCGACCTCGTCTCGACCAACATCCGCGATCACGAGATCGACTGGTCGAACTCGATCTTCCTGTCCATGCAGTTCTCGGTGGGACGCAGCGGGAAGTTCAACGAGTTCCTCACCACGTTCCTGAAATGCCTGTCGGTGGATCGCATCGAGTACGTCGAGAACTGGTATTCGGAGCAGACCGACCAGACCGAGGACGCCCAGCTCGGCGACTGGGTGGTGCAGCGCCGCTGCCCGCACCTGCGCGCCGACCTGACCCGCACGGGCAGGATCGAGGACGGCGTGCTGACCTGCTCGATGCACGACTGGAAGTGGGACCTGAAGACCGGCAAGTGCCTGTCGAGCGCCGGCCATCCGATCCGTGCCGAGCACTGCCCCGTCACGGAGGAGGCGCTCCGCGCCGGCTGAGCCGTCCCGTCTTCGGACCCCGATCCCACTCGCTAGAATGGGAGCATCACCCATCCTTTAAGCCCGTCCCGTGAGGCGGAGAAGGGAGAGGCAGATGGCTGCACGCATCGTGCTGCAGGAAGCCGACATCGCGCGTGCCCTGACGCGCATCGCACACGAGATCCTGGAGTCCAACCGGGGAGCGGAGGGTCTCGTGCTGCTGGGCATCCCGACCCGCGGGGTGACGCTCGCCGACCGGCTCGGCCCGATCGTCTCGGACATCGCCGGCGCCGAGATCCCGGTCGGCTCGCTGGATGTCACGCTGTTCCGCGATGATCTGGCGAAGCACCCGACCCGCACGCCGAAGCGCACCGAGATCCCCGGCGGAGGGATCGACGGCAGGACCGTGGTGCTCGTCGACGACGTGCTCTTCTCCGGGCGCAGCATCCGGGCGGCGCTCGACGCGATCGGGTCGATCGGGCGCCCGGCGGCGATCCGACTGGCGATCCTCGTGGACCGCGGCCATCGCGAGGTGCCGATCCGGCCCGACTTCGTGGGCAAGAACATCCCGTCCTCCCGCCAGGAGCGGGTCAACGTGCGCCTCCGCGAACTGGACGGCACGGACGAGGTGACGATCGAAGCATGAGACATCTGCTCGACACCCGCTCGCTCGACCGGGAGACCGCGCTGCGCATCCTCGACGTCGCCGAGGACATGGCCGACACCCAGTCCCGGCAGATCAAGAAGCTGCCGACCCTGCTCGGCAAGACGGTCGTCAACCTGTTCTTCGAGGACTCCACCCGCACCCGCATCTCGTTCGAGGCGGCGGCCAAGCGCCTCTCCGCCGACGTGATCAACTTCTCGGCCAAGGGCTCCAGCGTGTCCAAGGGCGAGAGCCTCAAGGACACCGCGCAGACCCTCCAGGCGATGGGAGCGGACGCCGTCGTCGTGCGGCACTCCGCATCCGGCGCGCCGCAGACCCTCGCGACCAGCGGCTGGATCTCCGCCGGCGTCGTCAACGCGGGCGACGGCACGCACGAGCACCCCACCCAGGCCCTGCTCGACGCGTTCACGATCCGCAAGCGCCGCTACGGCCGGGACAGCCGCGGCCATGACCTCACCGGCCTGCGGATCGTGATCGTCGGCGACGTCCTGCACTCCCGCGTGGCCCGCTCGAACGTCTGGCTGCTGACGACGCTGGGTGCCGAGGTGACCCTGGTCACCCCGCCCACGCTCATCCCGCAGAACGTCTCACTGTGGCCGGTCACCGTGTGCTACGACCTCGACCAGGCCCTCGCCGAGAGCCCGGACGCGGTGATGATGCTGCGGATCCAGATGGAGCGCATGCACGCCGCGTTCTTCCCGAACGAGCGCGAGTACACCCGGCTCTGGGGTCTGGATGCGGTGCGCGTCGCAGAGCTGCCCGAGACGAGCATCGTGATGCACCCGGGGCCGATGAACCGTGGGCTGGAGATCTCCAGCGAGGCCGCCGACTCGGCCGGATCGACCGTGCTCGAGCAGGTCGCGAACGGCGTGTCGATCAGGATGGCGGTCCTCTACCTGCTGCTGGCGGGGGAGCGGAACGCAGAAGAGGTACGAGGAGAAGAGCAGTGAGCGAGACCATCGTCATCACCGGAGCCGCCGTCATCGGGGCGTCCGGGCCGACCGAGACCGCCGACATCGTCATCGAGAACGGCCGCGTTGCCGAGATCGGCTCGGGGCTCAGCCGGGCCGGGGCCCGGGTGATCGACGCGGACGGGCTCCTCGCGCTCCCCGGTCTGGTCGACCTGCACACACACTTGCGGGAGCCCGGCTTCGAGGCGTCCGAGACGGTCCTCACCGGCACCCGCGCCGCGGCGGCGGGCGGGTACACGGCGGTGTTCGCGATGCCGAACACCTCGCCGGTGGCCGACACAGCCGGGGTCGTCGAGCAGGAGCTCGCCCTCGGCGAGGCGGCCGGCTACGCCACCGTGCAGCCGATCGGCGCGGTCACCGTCGGGCAGAAGGGCGAGCGCCTCGCCGAGCTCGGTGCGATGGCCACCTCCCGCGCACGGGTACGGGTGTTCAGCGACGACGGCTTCTGCGTCTGGGACCCGCTGATCATGCGCCGCGCCCTGGAGTACGTGAAGTCCTTCGACGGAGTGATCGCGCAGCACGCGCAGGACCCGAGGCTCACCGAGGGCGCGCAGATGAACGAGGGCGCGGTCTCCGCCGAGCTGGGGCTGGCCGGGTGGCCTGCCGTCGCCGAGGAGTCGATCATCGCCCGCGACGTCCTGCTCGCCGAGCACGTCGGCTCGCGGCTGCACGTCTGCCATCTCTCCACCGCAGGATCCGTCGACCTGATCCGATGGGCGAAGAAGCGTGGCGTCGCGGTGACCGCCGAGGTGACCCCGCACCACCTGCTGCTCACCGACGAGCTGGCCCGCGGCTATGACGCCCGCTACAAGGTCAACCCGCCGCTGCGCCGGGAGGAGGACGTGCTCGCGGTGCGCGAGGGCCTGGCCGACGGCACGATCGACATCGTCGCCACCGACCACGCGCCGCACCCCTCCGAGAACAAGGCCTGCGAGTGGCAGGCCGCCGCGAACGGCATGGTGGGGCTGGAGAGCGCGTTGCGCGTCGTGCACCAGTCGATGGTGTCCACCGGCCTGATGGAGTGGGCCGACGTCGCCCGGGTGATGAGCACGGCGCCGGCCCGGATCGGCCGGCTGGACGGCTTCGGCGCGCTGCAGGCCGGTGCGCCCGCCCACATCGCCCTCTACGACCCGTCCGTCGCCGGCGTGTTCACCGAGGCCGATCTGCACGGCCGCAGCCACAACTCGCCGTACCTCGGCCGGGAGCTGCCCGGACGCGTGCAGTGGACGGTGCACGGCGGCGTGGTCACGGTCTCGGACGGCGCCCTCGTCGAGGACCTGCTCGGATGAGCCGGGAACTCGCCATCGGCCTGACGATCGCGCTGGCGGTCGTCATCCTCGCGGCGATGTCCTTCGCCTGGCGACGACGCATCCGGCGCGATGCGGGACTGACCGCGCCGCTCGGCGTGCCCGAGCACGCCGAGGTCGAGGACCGCGTCGAGGTCCTGTACGTCGCGACGACCCGTCACGATCAGCCCCTCGAGCGGCTGGCCGTCGCGCCGCTGACGTACCGTGCCCGCGGCGAGCTGGTGCTCACCGATCGCGGCGCGGCTCTCAGCCTCGACGGGTCGCCGACGGTGTTCCTCGCCGCCGAGCGCCTTCTCGCCGCCGACCTCGCCACGGTCGCGATCGACCGCGTCGTCGAGCCCGACGGACTGATCCGCCTGCAATGGCGCGAGCCGTCCGGCGTCATCGTCGACTCCTTCCTGCGCGTCGCCCACGACGCGCCCCAGCAGACCCTCGCCGCGCTGCAGCGCCTGTGCGCCGCGCCCGAATCCGGAGCATCCGAATGACCCTGAACCATGAACCCGCCGTCCTCGTGCTCGAAGACGGCTCCCGCTACCCGGGCCGCGCGTACGGCGCACTCGGCACCACCCTCGGCGAAGTCGTCTTCAACACCGGCATGTCCGGCTACCAGGAGACCCTCACCGACCCGTCCTACGTCGGTCAGATCGTGCTGCAGACCGCGCCGCACATCGGCAACACCGGCATGAACAGCGAGGACCCCGAGTCGGGTCGCATCTGGGTCGCCGGCTACGTCGTGCGCGACCCCTCGCGCATCGTGTCGAACTGGCGCGCCGAGGAGTCGCTCGACGACGCGCTGATCCGCGACGGCATCGTCGGCATCAGCGGCGTCGACACCCGCGCGGTGACTCGCCGCATCCGCGACGCCGGCGCGATGCGCGGCGGCATCTTCTCCGGCCCGGCCGCGGCGCTGGACGCCGACGAGCAGGTGCGGCAGGTGACCGAGGCGCCCGGGATGACCGGCCAGAACCTGTCCGCCGAGGTGTCGGTCGCCCAGACGCGTGTGATCACGGCAGAGGGCGAGCGCATCGGCAACCTGGCCGTGCTGGACCTCGGGGTCAAGCAGTCCACACTGGACATCCTCGCCGGGATCGGCTTCGAGGTGCACGTGCTCCCGCAGTCGGCGTCCTTCGCCGACATCCGCGCCATCGACCCGGTCGGGGTGTTCTACTCCAACGGCCCCGGCGACCCGGCCGCCTCGGGCGACCAGGTGGCGGTGCTGCGCGAGGTGCTCGACGCCGGTCTGCCCTACTTCGGCATCTGCTTCGGCAACCAGCTGTTCGGCCGCGCGCTGGGCCTCGACACGTACAAGCTCGCCTTCGGCCACCGCGGTCTCAACCAGCCGGTGCTGGACAAGGCCACCGGCCGCATCGAGATCACCGCCCACAACCATGGCTTCGCCGTCGAGGCGCCGACCGAGGGCGTCTTCGAGAGTCCGAACGGCTACGGCCGGGTGGAGGTCAGTCATGTCGGCCTGAACGACCAGGTCGTGGAGGGCCTGCGCGCTCTCGACCTGCCCGCGTTCTCCGTGCAGTACCACCCCGAGGCCGCCGCCGGCCCGCACGACGCCCACTACCTCTTCACCCGCTTCCGCGAGCTGGTCATCGCGCAGAACCCGAAGGACGCCCAGTAATGCCCAAGCGCGACGACATCCATTCCGTCCTGGTCATCGGCTCCGGCCCGATCGTGATCGGCCAGGCCTGCGAGTTCGACTACTCCGGCACCCAGGCCTGCCGCGTGCTCCGTGAGGAGGGCGTCCGGGTCATCCTGGTCAACTCCAACCCGGCCACGATCATGACCGACCCCGACTTCGCCGACGCGACGTACATCGAACCGATCACCCCCGATGTGATCGAGACGATCATCGCGAAGGAGAAGCCCGATGCGATCCTCCCCACCCTCGGAGGGCAGACCGCGCTGAACGCGGCCATGGCGCTGCACGAGCAGGGCATCCTCGCGAAGTACGACGTCGAGCTGATCGGCGCGAACGTCGACGCGATCCGCAAGGGCGAGGACCGGCAGATCTTCAAGGAGCTCGTGATCGAGGCCGGTGCCGACGTCGCCGCGTCCGTGATCTGCCACACCATGGACGAGCTGCTCGCCGGAGCCGAGAAGCTCGGCTACCCCCTGGTCGTGCGTCCCTCGTTCACGATGGGCGGCCTTGGATCCGGCTTCGCCTACGACGAGGAGGACCTGCGCCGCATCGGCGGCGCCGGACTGCACGACTCGCCCACGAACGAGGTGCTCCTGGAGGAGTCGATCCTGGGCTGGAAGGAGTACGAGCTCGAGCTCATGCGCGACACGGCCGACAACACGGTCGTCGTCTGCTCCATCGAGAACGTCGACCCGGTCGGCGTGCACACCGGCGACTCCATCATGGTCGCCCCGGCGCTCACGCTGAC
>JBASAE010000147.1:0-1954 GCA_049654285.1 Microbacterium sp. | reverse complement strand
AGTCGATGTTCTATGTCGGCGCGCGTAACGTCCATGACCTCAAATCTCGCGCGCAGTTTATACGGATCACCGCTGCGGGACTCAAAGAGTCGCATCCGCATCATCTTGCAGCCGTCACTGCGGCTCCTAACTATCGCATATAGCATCGGTGTGGGATTGGTGTTTAGGTCAACGTTTTCAATGCAAAGCCATCATGAAATACACACCTGGCGGCCACTCCGAGACCTCACTTATCTCACCATGATCTTCGATCCCGACCACGATTCGGTGCCCGCTGTAACGGCAGGCATGAGAATCGTGCATGGGACACCTCACACACCTGGTCTCCCGCATTCGGGGCATCGGTTTCACTCGCGCACGCAGGCTCAAGGCATCTATGCAATGCATGGCTTCTTCGTCGGTCTGCAATCCAAAGCCGCTTGGCGTAGTCGAGAACGTGCGGGGGTGAGGAGATCCGTCGGAAATCGCAGGTGTCATCTTTCAGGCCCGCTACCGTTCCTCGACTCGTCCGCCATTCGGATCGTTTCGTCCTCTGCTCTCTCGCTCATCCTTTGCAGCACGCGACGAGCGGTTCCATGAACCTGACGAGACGCCCGGTCTTTGCGCGAGAGCAGATAGTGCACTCTCCGTCTGGGCCGGTCAGCGTTCCTCGGGCGAAGGTGGTGTTCGCCCTCTCTGGCCGGGCTGAGGTGTACTCGCAGCGGGGTAGAGTGCAGCTCCGACAAGGCAGCATTCTCACGATCCCTCCAGATCTGAAGTGTCACGGATACCCGGTAGGTCATATGCGCACGGTGTCGTTGTACTTTGACCCGGAGTACCTCGCCGACCAGATGAGGTGGCTTCCACTTGCGCACCCATTGGTGCATCAGCTGCGCCGAATCTTGGAAGAGAGAAACGAGCTGCAACGGTTGCAACTCAGCTTTAAGGCGATTCGGCAGATCACGCCGCAGCTCACGATCCTGGCGAGAGCCTCACCCTCTACGCTGAGCGACTTTGCATTGCTGTCACGCACCTCGGAAGTGTTTGATGCTGTGGGGCGGCTGAGCGGAGTGTCCGCCCAAGGTGTTGGTCCCACGAGGTCTGCTCCACGGCAGGAGATCTTAATCGCCGTGGAGCTTTTGCGCGTGAACCTCGGCCATGCTTGGACAGTAGGCGAGCTTGCCCAAGAAGTCGCACTCTCTCCGTCCCATCTCGCGCGTCTTTTTCAAGCTCAACTCGGCGTCTCGCCTGCGGCTTATCTCCGCCAGATTCGTGCCGACCACATGGCAGAGTTACTCGCCACGACAAGCCTCGCTGTCAGTGAAGCTGGCGTTGCTGTGGGCTGGCAAGACCCGGCGTTCGCATCGCGATCCTTTAAGTATCGGTACGGGGTAACGCCTCGCGCCTTTGCGAGGTTCCACCGCGAACCGTGATGACTCACTGACGTCCGCTTCCTCACGCGATCACCGTTCGAACTTCACGCGGGCTTCGTTGATTGCCGATCGTGTGTGGAGGAATGAGAGCACTGGGAATCGGCGAAGCCAGACCGACTCCTGGTGGCTGGTTCGAGTGAGGCGAGCGCGGGTGGTTTGAATCTGACGGCGGGGTTGTGTCGCGGTGGAACCCTCGGTGTGGCCCGTACCTGCTGGGTGATCCTGTTCGTCGCAGACGGAGGCGGACAGGCCCCGAACAGCAGGGAGCCACCAGCCATGCCAGACCCCACACCGCCGCACGCGCCGAGGCTCGCCGAACTCCCCGCCCCGGTCATCGCCGAGGCGCGGGCTACCGTGTACCTCGGTGACGCCGTCGAACTCCTCCCGCTCCTCCCAGAGTCGAGCATCGACGCTCTGGTCACCGACCCGCCCTACGGGTTGAGCTTCAACGGCCATTCCTGGGACGACGCATCCGGATTCCGCGAATCCCTCCCACACATGGAGACGTCTGCAATGACTGCACCGGAAGTGTTCGAAGCGTG
>JBASAE010000146.1:0-6946 GCA_049654285.1 Microbacterium sp. | reverse complement strand
GGGCCGGCCAGCGGGTCGATCGTGCGCGCGCCGAGGCGCTCGCACAGCGCCCGCCGCCCGGCGTCCGGTTCGGACAGCGCGATGGCGGTCACGCCGTGCATCCGCAGGGCCAGGACGACCGACTGACCGATCGGACCGCCGCCGATGACGAGCGCACGGCGGTCGCCGTCGGCGAGCGCGCGGCGTACCGCGTGGACGGCGACCGCGAGCGGCTCCACCAGCGCTCCGTAGACGACGGGCATGCCCTCCGGCAGCAGCACCACGTTGCGCGCGGGGACGGCGACGTAGTCCGCGAAGGCGGCCTGCCGGTCCGGCGCGACGCCGATGACGATCTTGCCGGGGTGATGCTGCTCCCGGCCGGCGAACTCGGCGACGTCTGCCGCGGGGACCACGACCGGGTTGAAGGTGACCACCGCTCCGGTGGGGAACGCCGCAGGATCGACGTCGGCGCCGACCGACTCGATGTAGCCGACCGACTCGTGACCCATGATCTGCCCGGGGAAGCGCCGCCCGTTCTCGCCGGTGTAGCCGTGCACGTCGGATCCGCAGATGCCGGTGGCCGCCACCCGGATGAGCACCTCGGCGCTCTCCGGGGTCGGGGCGGGACGTTCCTGGACCTCAAGTGCCCCGATCTCACGCAGAACGACAGCGCGCATGTGCATCTCCTCGCCGTTGAAGCCCTCGAAACGCCAAGGGTTCACATATGTGAATGCGGGTTCTTCCCGCTGAATCGACGCGAGTATGTCAGACCGCCCGGGCGCACGCAAGCGCGTGCCCGGGGTCAATCCACCGGAAGGCTCAGATCCTGCCGGATCCGTCGGACCGCACGCTGCAGGGCGGGCACGAGCGACTGCGGCCAGCGGGAGTCGGTGCGGAAGGTCGGAGCCGTGATGCTGAGGGCGGACGCGATGCCCGTGTCGTGCTCGCTCGTCAGCACGACGGCGACGCACCGGCATCCGGCGACGAACTCCTCGTCATCGATGGCGTAACCGAGCATCCGGGCCCGCTCGGTGAGCCGAAGCAGGTCCGGGACATCGGTCACCGTGCGCTCGGTCAGCCGGGGCAGGACCACCCCGGAGAGACGGTGCTCAGCCTCCTCGGGGTCGAGCGTGCTCAGCAGGGCCTTCCCGATCCCCGTTGCGTGCGCGTGCAGGCGCATGCCGACCGTCGACGCCATCCGCATCGGGTTCGCCGAGAGGCTGATCGCGATGTACACGTTCTCGACGCCGTCCAGGCGTGCCAGCTGGACGGTCTCCCCCGTCTCGGCGCTGAGGTCGTCCATCACGGGCTTGGCGCGCTCGACCAGGGCGAGGTTCCCCTCATAGCTCTGCCCGACCTGCCAGGCCCGAAGCCCCAGCCGATACCGCTGGCCGCCGGCATCCCGATCCAGCCATCCCGAGGCGAGCAGGGTGCGGATGAGCCCATGACCGCTGGAGCGCGGGATGCCGAGGCCTTCGAGGATCTCGGAGAACCCCGCCGTCCCCGCCTGCGCGACGAACTCGATCACCTCGATCGCACGCCCCGCCGACTTCACCCCGCCCGAGCCCTCTGCCATGCATCGATTCTCGCATCGCGGGTGACGGGGCGCGCCCTCAGCGCTCGGGACGCAGCTCCCCCCGGGTGTCCAGCGCGAGCTCCTCGGCATCCATCGCCGTGATCAGCTCGCGCATCACCTCTTCGCTGAGGTTTCCGGCATCCCGTTCCTCCAGCAGGATCCTCCGACGCACGTCCAGCCACCCCTTCGACAGCGTGACGAACTCCGCGTAGCTGGGGCGCACCGCCTCGGCCTGCGCGTCCTCGGTGCTGTGCTCGACCCGCACCAGACGCTCCGCGAACGCGTCGAACGCCGGCAATCGATCGGCACCGTGCGCATCGGCCCACTTCTTGCGCATGCCGCGCAGATAGGCCTTGCCCGCCTCGCGGCTGCGCGCGCGGACCGACGCCAGCTCCCGCGCGTCCTCCTCCGCCTCCGAGCCGTCGGCCACGCCGAGCCGGCGGATCAGCACCGGCAGCGTGAGCCCCTGCAGCAGCAGCGTGCCCACCGTGACCACGAACGCGACCACGACGATCGCGTGCGACGCCGCGACGTCGAGCCCCGCGAGATCGGCCGCGGCGAGTGCGGTCGCGAGCGTCACCACGCCTCGCATCCCGGCCCAGGACACGATCGCGTTATCGCGCCAGGACAGCTCCGGCTCGGCCAGTGGCACCGGCATCCGTCTCGGGGCCCGCCCGGCCCGCGCCGCGCGCTCATCGGCACGACGCTGCAGCTCGTCGATCCGCCCCGACGAGACCGCGAGCCGCCAGCGATCCTGCCTCCGTCGCGCCCAGAACCGTCCCCAGGCGTCGGCGGGATAGACGAACAGCGGGCGCACGAGCAGCGCGACCAGCAGCACCGCGAAGGCCAGCCCGAGCACCGGCCACGCCTTCCCCGCTCCCAGGTCGCCGATCACGCGGGGCAGCTGCAGCCCGATGTAGGCGAACACGAAAGACTCCAGCAGGAAGTCGGCGGACAGCCAGAGCGGGGTCTCCTGCTGCCGGGTGGTGTAGCTGGTGCGCGGGGCGTGGAAGCCGACGTACATCCCCATCGCGACGACCGCCAGCACGCCCGAGCCGCCCAGATGCTCGGCGATCGCATAGGCGCCGAACGGGGCGAGCAGACCGAAGGTGCCGATGATCACCGGGTCGGAGATGCGCATCCTGAGCTGGTGCAGCACGACGCCGAAGACCAGCCCGATCAGCACGCCGACGACGACCGCGAGGACGAACTGCCACACGCCGTCCCCGAAGCTCAGCGTCGCGCCGGCCACGATCGCGGCGAACACCCGGTAGAGCGTGAGCGAGGTGGCGTCGTTGATCAGGCTCTCGCCGGAGAGCACCGACATGATGCGACGGGGCAGGCCGAGCCGGCGGCCGATGGAGGCCGCGGACACCGCATCCGGCGGCGCCACGATCGCGCCCAGCAGAAGCGCCCCGGGCAGGGTGAGCGAGGGCATCAGCCACCAGGCGACGAGGCCCACCGCCACGGTGGTCACGATGACGAGGCCGACGCCGAGCCGCCGGATCTGCGGCATGCTGCGCTTGAAGCTGACGAACGAGGCGTCCAGCGAGGCCGAGTACAGCAGCGGCGGCAGCACGATGTTCAGCAGGACGTGGCCGTCGATCGCGAGATCGGGCACGTTCGGCAGCAGCGACACCGCGAGCGCCGCCACGGTCACCAGCAGGGGCGCCGGCCACCCCTTCCACCGGGCGATCGCCGCAACCAGCACGGCGCCGACGAACACGTAGAAGATCTCGGCATCCATGCGTCTCAGGCTAACGCCGCCCTCCGACGGGCGGAATGCGGAACGGTCCCGCGCGGTTGCACGAGACGATGAGTACTCCCGCGCGTTCCGTCCTCGACCTCGTCCCGGTGCGCACCGGCCAGACCAGCACCGAGGCGGTGGGCGCGTCGCTCGCCCTCGCCGAGCACGCCGACACGCTCGGCTATCGGCGGTACTGGTTCGCCGAGCACCACAACATGCCGGCCGTGGCGTCCACCGCTCCCCCGGTGCTGATCGCCGCGGCGGCGGCCCGCACGCGGCGCATCCGTGTCGGCTCGGGCGGGGTGATGCTGCCCAACCACGCCCCGCTCATCGTCGCCGAGCAGTTCGCCGCGCTCGAGGCGATAGCGCCGGGACGCATCGACCTCGGCATCGGGCGGGCGCCGGGCAGCGACCCGGTGATCACACAGCTGCTGCGTCAGTCGGGGACACCGGCGGACGTCGAGCGCTTCCCCGCGCACGTGCAGGACATCGCGCTCATGATGCGCCCGGACGGCGCGACCGTGCAGTTCACCAGCGGCGGCGAGTACGCCGTGCGGGCCACGCCCGCGGCATCCGCGGTTCCGCAGGTGTGGCTGCTCGGGTCGAGCGACTACTCTGCGCAGCTCGCGGCGTCCCTCGGGCTGCCGTACGTGTTCGCGAACCACTTCGCCGGCACCGGCCTGGAACGGGCGCTCGACCTGTACCGCAGCGGGTTCCAGGCATCCGAGGCTCTGGCCGAGCCGCGCACCTTCCTCACCGCGAACGTCGTCGCGGCCCCCACCCGGGAGGAGGCCGAGGCCCGCGCCCTGCCGCAGCTGCGGATGATGGTGAGACTGCGCACCGGGCGCCCGCTCATCGCGCTGGAGACCGTCGACGAGGCGCAGGCCGCGCTGGGGGACGCCCCGGATTCCGAGCGACAGCTGATGGACGCCGCGAAGCAGGCCTGGTTCGTCGACGAGCCGGATGCCGTGCGCGCATCGCTGGCGGAGTTCGCCGCGCGTCACGGTGTCGACGAGGTGATGATCAGCCCCGTCGCCGGGTCCTTCGCGTCCGAGCCCACCGACGCCGCACCCGGCCGCACCCGGACCTTGGAGCTCCTCGCGGGCTGAGCCGGTGATGGCGTGCCTGTCCCGCGGGTGTGTCACACAACCCAAGGGTGTGGATGCCGGGCACCCTTGGGTTCTGTGACGCGGTCAGCCGAGGGCGGCCGACACGACGGTGCGGGCCTCTTCCTGCACCTGGGCGAGATGCTCCGCGCCGAGAAGGCTCTCGGCGTAGAGCTTGTAGACGTCCTCGGTGCCGGAGGGTCGCGCGGCGAACCAGGCGTGCTCGGTCTGCACCTTCAGGCCGCCGATCGCCGCGCCGTTGCCGGGCGCGTGCGAGAGCTTGGCGGTGATCGGCTCGCCGGCGAGCGTCGACGCCGACACCGCCTCGGGCGCGAGCCTCGAGAGCGCGGCCTTCTGCTCGGGCGTCGCCGGCGCGTCCACACGCTGGTAGGTCGAGGCGCCGAAGGCGTGCTCCAGCTCGGCGTATCGCTCGGAAGGGCTCTTGCCGGTGACCGCGATGATCTCGGCCGCGAGGAGGCAGAGCAGGATGCCGTCCTTGTCGGTGGACCACACCGTGCCGTCCATGCGCAGGAACGACGCACCGGCCGACTCCTCGCCGCCGAACGCGACCGTGCCGTCGAGCAGGCCGGGCACGAACCACTTGAACCCGACCGGGACCTCCAGCAGACGACGCCCCAGTGACTCGGCGACCCGGTCGATGATCATCGAGGAGACCAGGGTCTTGCCGATCGCGGCGTCCCGCGGCCACTGCGTGCGATGCGAGAACAGGTAGTCGATCGCGACCGCGAGATAGTGGTTCGGGTTCATCAGCCCGGCATCCGGGGTGACGATGCCGTGCCGATCGGCGTCGGCGTCGTTCCCGGTGAGCACGTCGTAATCGCCCTTCTTGGCGACCAGCGACGCCATCGCGCTCGGCGACGAGGGGTCCATGCGGATCTTCTCGTCCCAGTCGAGTGTCATGAACCGCCAGGTCGGGTCGACCTCGGGGTTGACGACGGTGAGGTCGAGACCGTGCATCTCGCCGATCAGCGCCCAGTACTCGACGGACGCGCCGCCCAGGGGATCCGCACCGATCCGCACGCCGGCGCGCTTGATCGCCTCGATGTCGATGATCGACGGCAGATCGCGTACATAGGCGTCGCGGAAGTCGTAGACACCGATTGTCGAGTCGTCGATGTCGGCGTGCTTGACGCGCTTGACGCCCGCAAGACCCGCGGCGATCAGCTCGTTGGCGCGATCTGCGATCCAGGAGGTGGCGTCGGTGTCCGCAGGGCCGCCGTTCGGCGGGTTGTACTTGAAACCCCCGTCCCGCGGTGGATTGTGGGAGGGGGTGACGACGATGCCGTCCGCCCGGCCGGTGTCGTCGGCCGCGCGGTCGCGGTTGTGGGTGAGGATGGCGTGGCTGAGCGCCGGCGTCGGCACCCAGGAGTCGCGTGAGTCGACCCGCACGTCGACGCCGTTCGCGACGAGCACCTCGATCGCGGTGCGCTCGGCGGGAAGCGACAGGGCGTGCGTGTCGCGACCGAGGAACAGCGGGCCGGCGATGCCCTGCCCGGCGCGGTAGTCGACGATCGCCTGCGTGGTGGCGAGGATGTGGTTCTCGTTGAAGCTCGCCGACAGCGCTGAGCCGCGATGACCGCTCGTGCCGAACACGACGCGCTGTGCCGCCACGTTCGGATCGGGATGGCGATCGTAGTAGGCGGCGATCAGCTCGTCGACGTCGATCAGGTCGCTTTCCTCCGCAGGGAGGCCGGCTCGGCTCGTCATGTGTTCAGTCTGGCGCGTTTTCAGGGAACGCGGAACTCCGCTGACGACCATCCACATGTAAATTTCAATCGCAAAGGTTTCTCAATATGTAAGTTTATCGCCTAGACTCAGGGGAGGTTCAAAGGAGAACGTATGACCTCTCAGCCACATACCGCGCCGACGCCATCGCTGTCGCGCACGGAGCAGCGTCACCCGGACACCGGCGGGCTCGATTCGATGTCCTCCCTTGAGCTCGTCAGCCTGATGAACCGGGAGGACCATCGTGCGATCGACGCGGTCGACCGGATCCTTCCGCAGTTGGCCGCACTCGTCGACGAGGCCGTCGCCCGCATGCGACGTGGGGGCGTCGTCCATTACTTCGGCGCGGGAACATCCGGGCGGCTTGCGGTGCTCGACGCCGCGGAACTGCTTCCTACCTTCAATCTTCCCGAGGGGATGGTGAACGCGCACATCGCCGGGGGATCGCGCGCCATCGTGCATGCGGTGGAGAACTCCGAGGACTCACGGGATCAGGGCCGGGAGGACGCCGCGCAGGTCGGGTCCGATGACATCGTCCTGGGACTGGCGGCATCCGGAGCGACGCCCTATGTGCACGCGGCGCTGGTGGCGTCCGCGAATGCCGGCGCCTACACAGCGCTGATCACCAGCAATCCGGATGCCCCGCTTGCCGTGCTCGTGGATGCTGTCCTCGTCGCCGACACAGGGCCCGAAGTGCTCACCGGATCGACCCGGCTGAAGGCCGGCACCGCGCTCAAAGTGATCCTCAACGCCTTCTCTACCGCGCTCATGGTGCAGTCGGGGCGGGTCTGG
>JBASAE010000145.1:0-2081 GCA_049654285.1 Microbacterium sp. | reverse complement strand
GCGTGGCCCGCCTGGCGGCCACGTAGGCGACCCCGCACTCGATGGCCTCTCGGGCGTCGAACATGTCCAGCGCATCGTCCAGGCTCACCGCGGTGATGACCGCCCCGCGCCGCGGCAGCACCGTGACGAATCGGTCCGTCGCCAATCTGGCGATGGCCTCCCGCACGGGCATGCGCCCGAAGCCGAGCTCGTTCGACAGCGCCTGCTCGTTGACGACCGTCCCCGGCCGCAGCCGCAGGGTGAGGATCTGCTCGAGAAGCCGCTCGTACGCGACGTCGCTCGTGCGGAGCTGCGCACGGTCGTTCGCCCCCGCCAGGAGACTCACCGGCGCACCCCTGAGGTGTCGATCGCGTCAGCGAGTCCGATGTCTGCGAGGCCGTCCACCGTGGAATCCCCCTTAGGCGTGCGTTGACCGGTTGTCCCAGATCGTACCAATCTCCGTCCCGGTGTTCAGATCGAAGCGATGCTTCATGAGCAACATCGACGCATCGTGCTGGGCCCGATCGTCACTGCCCACACAGTCCGTCGCGATGACGACGTAGTGGTTGTTGAACATGGCGTCCCGCGCCGTCGACTCGACACACCCCTCCGTCGTGCACCCGCCGATGACCACCGTCTTGATCCCGTTGCTCTCCAGGAGGAGTTCGAGATTGGTGCCCCAGAATGCGCTGGACCGGTACTTGCGCACCACGAGCTCGCCGCCCTGCGGCGTCAGCTCCGGGATGAAGGCGTGCCCTTCCGTCCCCGGCACCGTGTACTGCAGGGGCTGGTCACCGGTGCGCGACTGCTGATGCATCCTCAGGTTGAAGCGCATCTGCGCCGGGGAGTCGCTCATGCCGTCCGGGAGCGCGGTGTTCTGCACGTGTATCACCAGAACGCCGGCACGGCGGGCGGCCTCGAGCAGCTCGGCCAACGGAGGGACCGACTCCTCGTACATGCTGAGGTCGATCCCCATCTTCCCGAATGCGCCATCCGGGGAGATGAAGTCGTGCTGCATGTCGATGAGGACCAACGCCGTGTGGACGGGATCGACGAGCTCGGAGAGCTCCGTGAACACGGTCTTTCCCCTGATCTCAATCATCCAGACATCCCGTTCCCTTTCGACTGCGCAACGCACACCCACTTCTCTCGTCCGCGCCGATCATCGCCGCGGAGACGACCAGGAGAGCCTTGTCGGCTACGCCTGATACATCACTAGTATGTCACTAGTCCATTATGGCAAGGCGCAGCGTCGCGACGCAAGCGTCGGACACCGATGCTCGGCGGGGAACCGGTACGACGTCCGGCGTCGCTCAGGCCGACTGCCGCACGACCAGCTCGGTCGGCAGGACCGTGTGGTGCGGGGGCCGCCCGCCGGCGAGCAGATCGATGAGCACCGACGCCATCGCCTCGCCCTGCTCGAACATCGGCTGCCGCACCGTGGTGAGCGCAGGCGCCACCTCCACCGCCACCGGGGAGTCGTCGAAGCCGACCATCGCGACGTCCTCGGGCACCCGCATGCCGGCATCGCGCAGCACGCCGAGCACCCCGCGGGCCATCAGGTCGCTGGCGACGAACACCGCATCCGGAGGCGTGCCGAGACCGAGCATCCGCCGCGCCGCCGCCGCCGCTCCCGCCTCACTGAAATCGCCGTCGAACTCGCCGACCGGCTCGAGCCCCGCCCCCGCGAGCCCCTGCCGGAAGCCGTTCAGCCGGTCGACGGCCGCGGGCATCGACAGCGGCCCGGTGATGGTCGCGATCCTGCGGCGGCCGCGGGCCAGCAGGTGCTGCGCGGCGAGCATCCCCCCGACGGCGTTGTCGGCGTCGACGACGAAGTCCGTCGGGCGCTCCCGGGCCGGCCGGCCGCCGAACACCACCGGCACGGCGTCGGCGATGCGATCGACGAACGCGTCGCTGGTGTGGTGCGACACGATGATCGCGGCATCCACCCCGCCGTTGCGCACGAAGCTGGTCATCTTCTCGCCCGGGTCGTCGCTGGCGATCAGCAGGTTGAGGATGTAGTCCGAACGGGCGATCCGTGCGCTGATGCCCGCGACGATCGCCGCGAGGTAGGGGTCGCCGAAGAACCGCGTGGTGTCCTC
>JBASAE010000144.1:0-2160 GCA_049654285.1 Microbacterium sp. | reverse complement strand
CTGTACCTGTGGCATTGGCCGTTGATCGTCTTCGTCCCGTTCCTGCTGTCGAACGACCTCTCGACGGCCATGAAGGCCGGGGTGCTGGTCGCCTCGCTCGTGCTGGCAGACCTCACCCGGAGGCTCGTCGAGATCCCGGGCCAGCGGTGGCGGGTGCTGCACGGCCGGAACCGGCGGACGTTCCTCGCGATGCTGGTAGGGATGGCCCTGGTCGCCATCCCTTCGGCGGGTCTGATCCTCGCCGGCAACGAGAGGACGGCGGCCGATGTGCCCCCGTCGACGGTCGTGGCATCGGAGTGCACGGGACCGCAGGCCATGCTCCCCGGCGCCTCCTGCCCGGGCCGCTTCGGTCCGGCGGGGAACCCGGTGATGGGGCCGGCGAACGAGTACTACTACACGCCGCCCGGCTGCGTCGGGATGCCCGAACTGCTGCCCTTCGGCGACCGCACGGCCACGGTGCGCTGCGACTTCAGCGGCGGTGCTGCCGACCCCCTGCAGGTCTGGATCGTCGGCGACTCGCATGCCGAGCAGTTCAAGGGACCCGTCCTCGACCTCGCACGGGAGCATGGCTGGGTGGTCACGACGAGCTTCGGCGGCGGCTGTCCGGTGATCGATGTGCCGTTCCTGGGGTTCCGTCAGCAGGCGTCCCCGGATGACATCGACCGGTGCCGCACCTGGTCACAGGCTGTGCAGGACGAGATCGTGCGCCAGGAGCCCGATATCGTCTTCACCTCCTCGGCCGGCCGCGTGCAGCTGGTCGATGACAGCACCGGCCGGCCGCAGCAGGAGCAGTTCGTCGACGGACTCATGCGCACCTGGGCACGGTGGGCGGACGCCGGCAGTCAAGTCGTCGCGCTCGGCGGCGTCCCCTTCAACGGTGAGGTGCGCGACCCGGACTGCGTGCTGCTCAAGAACGACGATCCCCGGGCGTGTGCGGTGGCGGACGGGGCGGCCAACCCGCCCGACCCCTATCTGATCGCCGCGCAACGACTGGCGAGCGACCGGGTCACGGCGTTCGACGCGTCGCCGTATCTGTGCGCGGACGGCCTCTGCTACGCCGTGATCGGTGGCATCGCAGCCTACTACGACGCCGATCACTTGAACCTGGATTACGTCCGGCGCCTTGCGCCGATGATCGATGCCGTGATCGGCGCGCCAGTGAGGTAGCGCCCTGCTTCCGCGGCCGACGTCACGCCACCCGCACGGCGGGTTCCGCGGAATCCTTCCCGATACGATGGTCCTCATGGATCTTCTCGTCGTCGGGTCGGGTTTCTTCGGCCTCACTGTCGCCGAGCGCGCCGCGGACGCGGGGCGCCAGGTGGTTGTCATCGACCGTCGTCCGCACATCGGCGGGAACGCCTACAGCGAGCCGGAGCCCGAGACGGGGATCGAGGTGCACCGGTACGGCGCGCACCTGTTCCACACCTCGAACGCGACGGTCTGGGAGTACGTGAACCGGTTCACGACGTTCACGAACTACGTGCACCGGGTGTACACCACGCACAAGGGCGTGGTGTACCCGATGCCGGTCAACCTCGGCACGATCAACCAGTTCTTCCAGGCCGCGTACACACCCGCCCAGGCTCGTGCGCTGGTGAAGGAGCAGGCGGGGGAGTTCGACGCGAAGACCGCGGCGAACTTTGAGGAGAAGGGCATCGCGCTGGTCGGGCGCCCGTTGTTCGAGGCGTTCTTCCGCGACTACACGGCGAAGCAGTGGCAGACCGATCCGCACAAGCTCTCCGGCGACATCGTCAGCCGTCTCCCCGTGCGCTACACCTACGACAACCGGTACTTCAACGACACCTGGGAAGGGCTGCCGACCGACGGCTACACCGCATGGCTGGAGCGGATGGCCGATCATCCGAACATCGAGGTGAGGCTGGGGGTCGACTTCTTCGACGCGTCCCAGCCGCTGAACAGGGCGGCCGTGGTCGGGCAGGTGCCGGTGGTGTACACCGGGCCGGTCGACCGGTACTTCGACTACGCCGAGGGGGCGCTGTCCTGGCGCACGCTCGATTTCGAGCAGGAGGTGCTGGACGTCTCCGACTTCCAGGGCACCAGCGTGATGAACTACCCCGACATGGACGCCCCGTACACGCGCATCCACGAGTTCAAGCACTTCCACCCGGAGCGCAAGGAGATCTTCGCGCAGGACAGGAC
>JBASAE010000143.1:0-3040 GCA_049654285.1 Microbacterium sp. | reverse complement strand
GGAGATCCGTCGGGACGTCGGCGTGCATCTTCCCCGAGCCCCAGATCCACCCCGCGTACCCCTCGGGGATCAGCTCGATGACAGAACCGGCCCCGAAGAAGTCTGCGGCTCCGGCCGGTTTCAGTATCGGCGCGATCCCCCAGGACGGCAGCAGCAGGCGGGTGAGATCATCGCCGAAGTTCGGATGCCCGGTCCACCAGTACGCCCGGACCGGGAGGCTCGCCGGATGCAGCCGCGGATCAGCCGCCGCGGCGACGACCCGCCGCAGAGAACGCATCCGCCTCGTCATGCTCTGAGTCGGCATCAAGACTGCCCCAGCTCTCCGAGCTTCACGAGCTTCGCGAACTCCGGCACGGCCTGCTGCACTTCGGCAAAGGTGCCCGAGCCCGCGACCTCGCCTCCGCTGAAGAACACCAGTCGATCAGCATCCCGCACAGTCGACAGTCGGTGCGCGACGATGATGATGGTCATCGTTCCGCCCAACCCGCGCAGCGTGCCCGCGATCTCGTGCTCGGTCTGGTTGTCGAGCGCCGAGGTCGCCTCGTCGAGCACGAGCACCCGCGGCCGCCGATAGAGCGCCCGTGCCAGGCCGATCCGCTGCCGCTGGCCGCCCGAGAGCCGCACGCCGCGCTCCCCGACGGCTGTGTCGAGGCCCGCGGGCAGCCCCTCGACGAACCCGCCCAGCTCGGCGAGCGCGAGCACCTCGCGCACCCGGTCCCGGTCGATCTCCTCCGCGGGGACGCCGAACGCCACGTTCGCCGCCAGCGTGCCGTTCAGCAGGAACACGTCCTGCGGCACCACGCCGAGCCCCCGGTACCAGGTGGCCGGGTCGTCGTCGATCGGCCGCCCGCCGCACGTCACCGCGCCCGTGGTCGGCGCGAGCAGTCCGAGGATGACGTCCAGCAGCGTGCTCTTGCCCGCTCCGCTGGATCCGACGAACGCCGTCGAGCGGTTCTCCCGGATCACCAGGTCGAGGTCGTGGACCACGTCCTCCGTGGCATCCGGGTAGCGGAACGAGACGCCCCGCAGCTCGATGTCGCCCTGGAACGGCTCGCCGGTGCGCGGGGCCTCCCGGTGCTGAGGACCGCGTGCGAGCTCCCAGGCCGCCTCGGAGACGATCCGCAGGCCGGCCTGGCCGCCGCGGATGACCGCGAACGTCGCCGTGATCCGGTTCATCGTGGGCAGCGCGCGCAGCGACGCCGCTGCGAACACCGCGAGCACCGAGAGCACGTGCTCCTTGCCGCCCTCGCCCGGGTTCGTCGCGAACAGGATCCCCGCGATCCCGACGATCGCGACGATGAACCCGATCTCCAGCAGATACTTCGGCAGCTCGGACAGCACCGAGAGCGTCCGCTGCGCGCGGGCGCCGCGCCGCCGGGCGTCCCGGTAGCCGTCGACGAAGGCCGTGCCGCTCGCGGTCAGCCGGGCCTCCCGGAACCCGTCGAACGCGGGCATGATGTGCTGCCAGGCCTGCAGGCCGACCTCGGCGAGCTCCTCGCCGAGGCGCACCTGCCGATCGCGGAGCAGCCGTTGCGCGCCCGCGACGAGGATCGCGAAGAACACGATCGCGAACACCGTCACCAGCGGCGACATCACCAGCAGCACGGCCAGGATCGCCAGCAGCACCATGCCGTCCGAGACGAGCCCGACGATGCCGAGCAGCACGCTCGACGCCTGCCCCGTCGCATCGTTGACATTGCGGTAGATCTCCGGCAGCTTGCGCGCCCGGTGCACGATGTACGGCGAGAGCACGTACCGGCGCATCAGCTCGGTCGCGGCGTCCGCCGAGATGCGCGTGGTGCGCCCGACCAGCCACCAGCGGAACGGGATCGTGCACGCGCTCTTCAGGATGAACACCAGGGCGACCAGGGAGGCGAAGGCGATCGTCAGAGTGGCCTCGTCGTGCGTGCCCAGCATCCCCGCCATCGCGCCGACCGCGCCCGAGGTCGTGTCCCCGCTGGTGAACAGCGCCATCAGCGGCACCATCGCGGCGACCCCCAGGGTGTCGAGCCCGGCGAGCACGATCGACCCGATCACCGCCAGCGGTATCCACCTTCTCGCATCGCTGCTGGCCAGGTCGACGAAGGTGCGGAGCTGTGCCCACAGCGACCCCGAAGCGACCTTCCCCATCCGTCCATCCTCGCAGAACAACGGGAACGGATCCTGGGCGAGTCCGGAAGGGGGGTCAACGCGGAGGGCGCCCGTACTCCCGGGCGACCGCCGCGCACATCTCCGCGACCGACGACGGGGCGGGTGCGCCGCCGGGCACGGATTCCTCGATCGCGCGCGCCACCGCGGCGACGTCGCCGACGTCCGCGATCAGCGACGCCGGATCCGCGACCTCCGGGTTGCCGCCGACCTCGGCCGCCACCACCCGCAGGCCGCGCGCCACCGCGTCGAGCAGCGTGTACGAACAGTTCTCCCAGACGGAGAGCTGCACCACGACGTCGGCGGCGGCCATCGCGGTCTCGGGGTCGGCGAAGCCGGGGAAGGCGACCGGGACGCCCCGCCGGGCGGCGAGCGCCTGCAGCTCGGCGAGAAGCGGCCCCTCGCCGGCGATCGTCAGCGTCGCGTCGGGACGCGCGGTCCGCAGCAGCGCGAACGCCTCGACGAGCCGGTCGATCCGCTTCTCGGGAGCGAGGCGGGAGAGCGAGAGGACGCGCAGCCCCGCGACGGACGCCGGGGGGCGGCGCTCGACGCCGGACGGCAGGTCGACCCCGTTCGGGATGACGGCGATCGGCTGCCGAACACGCCACTTCGCGAGCATCGCCTCACGCGTCGCCCGCGACACGGCGATCACGCCGTCGAACCGGCCAAAGCGGATGCGGTGCACGAACGCCATGACCCGCGACTGCATGCCCGACCGGTGGTAGACGCCGTCGTCGCCGGCGATGCCGTGCTCGGTCGTGATGCGGCGGACGCCTGCGGGCAGACGCGTCCAGGCGCTGACGATGTCGGCGTAGGCGAGGTGGGAGTGCACGATCTGCGGCGCGACGGAGCGGATCGTGCGGGCGAGGGTGCGGCGGGATGCCCGCACTCC